>NZ_SGSW01000180.1:0-566 GCF_004209125.1 Acinetobacter sp. WCHAc060033
ATGGATCATATTACAGAATTATTTTGTCTTTTGGATGATTTTTGCAAAATATTTGATGAATCTTTAGAAAAATCTCTCATTGCTCATCAAAATCAGATGCCACAGAAATCTGCTTTAAGCTTATCTGAAATCATGACAATCGTGATTTTATTCCACCAATCTGGATTTAGATTCTTTAAATACTTTTATTGTCATATGGTCGTCCCTTTTTGGAAACCTGCTTTTCCTAAACTTCTTAGCTATAACCGTTTTGTTGAAATTATGCCTCGTTGCTTGCAAGCACTTAGTTGTTTCTTTCATCAAATTAAAGGAACCGATACAGGAATTAGTATCATTGATTCAACCAAGCTCGTTGTTTGTCATAATCTTAGAATTAAACGACACCGTGTATTTAAAAACCTTGCGAATCGAGGGAAAAGTAGTACTGGATGGTTTTATGGATTCAAATTACACCTTGTGATCAATAACTTAGGTGAGATCATTAATTTGAAAGTTACCTCAGCCAATGTTCACGATGTTGCAGTACTAGAGGAACTTACTTCAGAATTTAAGGGCATCCTGCTTGG
>NZ_SGSW01000181.1:0-559 GCF_004209125.1 Acinetobacter sp. WCHAc060033
TTTTCCCTGATAATCACGTGACAATAACTGCTGTGCTTGATAGTAAGCTGTTTTAGCCTGCATATATTGCTCTTCGATTTGCCGCGATTCATTACTAAGCAGCATCAGTTCCAGTCGTGGGGCATCTCCAGCACGAATACGCTGCTGGGTCATTTGCATATAGTGCTGTATTCTTGACTGCTGTTCCTCTAAGCGCGTCAATTGAAAAGCACTGCGCATATAGGCAAACCACTGATTTAGCAAATTTTTGGCAACTTCATGTTTGGCATCTTCATATTTTAATTCAGCAATACTCATCCCTCGTTGCGCCAAATCCTGATCCAGCTCGTATTTGCCAGGCAAACGAATCTGCTTTTCAATACCAAAGTTCGGCTCATAGCTATTGGACTTTGTTTGACCATCCTGGGTGTCGGTGTTACGAAGCTGCATCCCCGCACGCACGGTCCAGGGATGACCCAGTTTTAACCCTTGTCCTGCAAAATGGGCATAGTCCTGATCCGAAACTGCCGACTGAACAGTTGGATGCTGTGACAAGCTCTGTTTGACCGCATCGAGTGGT
>NZ_SGSW01000182.1:0-559 GCF_004209125.1 Acinetobacter sp. WCHAc060033
ATTTCCCTGATAATCACGTGACAATAACTGCTGTGCTTGATAGTAAGCTGTTTTAGCCTGCATATATTGCTCTTCGATTTGCCGCGATTCATTGCTAAGTAGCATCAGTTCCAGTCGTGGGGCATCTCCAGCACGAATACGCTGCTGGGTCATTTGCATATAGTGCTGTATTCTTGCTTGCTGTTCCTCTAAACGCGTCAATTGCAAAGCACTGCGCATATATGCAAACCACTGATTTAGCAAATTTTTGGCAACTTCATGTTTGGCATCTTCATATTTTAATTCCGCAATACTCATCCCTCGTTGCGCCAAATCCTGATCCAGCTCGTATTTGCCAGGCAAACGAATCTGCTTTTCAATACCAAAGCTCGGCTCATAACTATTGGACTTTGTTTGACCATCCTGGGCGTTGCTGTTACGAAGCTGCATGCCTGCACGCACGGTCCAGGGATGGCCCAGTTTTAGCCCCTGTCCTGCAAAATTGGCATAGTCCTGGTCCGAAACTGCCGATCGAACAGTTGGATGCTGTAACAAGCTCTGTTTGACCGCATCGAGTTGC
>NZ_SGSW01000183.1:0-539 GCF_004209125.1 Acinetobacter sp. WCHAc060033
ATAAATTCTCTGTCTGCAAACACATTCACAATACGATCTTTACCAAAAATGGAGATAAAGCGTTGAATCAAAGCAATACGCTCTTTTGTATCTGAATTTCCACGTTTATTGAGCAATGTCCAAACAATAGGTATCGCTATTCCACGATAGACGATGGCTAACATCAAGATATTAATATCTCGTTTTCCCCATTTCCAATTAGTTCTATCCAAAGTTAATTGGACTTTATCGAATGAAAATATATTGAAAATTAACTGAGAAATTTGACGATAATCGAAATACTGATCTGCAAAGAAGCGTTGTATACGTCGATAAAATGATTGTGGTAAGCACTTGATGGGTAAGGCTTTAGATGCAGAAGAAAGATTACATGTCTGTTTTACAATTAATGCAAGCATAATCAGTGTAAAACATTTTGCATGTGACTTGTTCCACTTTAGATATTTGTTTAAGATGAGATGTAACTCATTGAAATGTGTCATCATATTCGTCGTCAGAAAACAAGTATTATGCCATTATTTCAATGAGTTATCTTTTTT
>NZ_SGSW01000184.1:0-528 GCF_004209125.1 Acinetobacter sp. WCHAc060033
CTTCGCCGATGATAGCCTGACCATTTTTTCCATAGTGTCCTGCCTAAACGTTTAACTGTTCGAAGTAATTCATTTCGCTCTAGCGAGCTACTCTTTGTATCTTTCCATGGTTTCGCATTTTTTCTAGGTGGAATCACCGCATGTGCTTGCCGATCTGCAATGACCTCACGGCATTGCTTGGTGTCATAAGCTCCATCGGTATAAACAGAGTCAATCTGCTCATCTTGTGGAATCTGATTAAGTAAATCACCAAGCACCTGTGAATCACTGACATTATTGGTTGTAAGCTGAACTGCTCGTATTTGTAGGGTTTTGGCATCTATACCAATATGTAGTTTACGCCATTGGCGACGATATTCAGCTCCATGTTTCTTGCGTTTTCATTCGCCCTCACCTAGAAACTTCATGCCTGTAGAGTCTACGAGTAGATGCAGCCCATCGCTACTTTTTTGGTAGCTGATTGCAATATCAATATGCTTTTGTCTTCTACAAAGCGTACTGTAATCTGGTGCGGTCCAATTTAATCCG
>NZ_SGSW01000185.1:0-497 GCF_004209125.1 Acinetobacter sp. WCHAc060033
GTATGGTGTACGTAAAGTCTGGCAAAAACTGAAACGTGAAGGCTATATTATTGCACGCTGTACTGTTGCTCGATTAATGAAAAAGCTAGGTATACAAGGTGTTTGGCGAGGTAAGAACAAACAAACCACCCGTAGCCGAGATGACCAAAAACGAGCAGATGATTTAGTGAAACGTAATTTTACTGCTGATCATCCTGACCAACTGTGGGTCAGTGACTTTACGTATATTCAAACTCATTCAGGCTGGGTCTATACCGCCTTTATTATTGATGTGTTCTCACGAGCAATTGTTGGATGGAAAGTATCGACACGGATGAATACAGATATGGTGCTCGATGCATTAGAGCAAGCCTTGCACGATCGAGGCATGCCAAAGAATGTGATTCATCATTCCGATAGAGGTGTTCAATATCTTTCTATTCGCTATACCAATCGTTTAGAAGCAGCAAATTTACGAGCATCAGTCGGTACAACTGGTGATTCATACGATAATGCTC
>NZ_SGSW01000186.1:0-486 GCF_004209125.1 Acinetobacter sp. WCHAc060033
TAATCCGCTCATCTTGTGGAATCTGATTAAGTAAATCACCAAGCACCTGTGAATCACTGACATTATTGGTTGTAAGCTGAACTGCTCGTATTTGCAGGGTTTTAGCATCTATACCAATATGAAGTTTACGCCATTGGCGACGATATTCAGGTCCATGTTTCTTGCGTTTCCATTCGCCCTCACCTAGAAACTTCATGCCTGTAGAGTCCATGAGTAGATGCAGCCCATCGCTACTTTTTTGGTAGCTGATTACAATATCAATATGCTTTTGTCTTCTACAAAGCGTGGTGTAATCTGGAGCTATCCAATTTAATCCGCAAAGTTTAATCAGACTTTGCACAAAGCCAGTGACCATACGTAAAGACAGACGGAATAAGGATTTAATCATTAAGCAGCATTGGATGGCTGCGTCGGAGTAGGTTTGATTTCGCCCTTGTTTGCCTTTTGATGGCGCATACCATTGCGTAGCAGGATCAAACCAAATGG
>NZ_SGSW01000187.1:0-483 GCF_004209125.1 Acinetobacter sp. WCHAc060033
ATCAGTATAAGTTCCTTGTGGTAGTACAAATGAATTACCTTCTCCACCAATCCAAGTATCACCACCATCGATTGTATATTCCCAATAATCAAGATCTGGATCTAGATTCGACAATATGACTTTTCCATTTTTTGTCACTCCATCATCATTAGTGCCACCCAAACGAGCTGTATCTTCTTCAAATTCAAGGAAAGGAGTAAGTATACTATTGTCAAATACAATCTTTGTAGCATTCATACCTGTTGCAGTATTTCCAGCCACATCTGTCTGTCTGACTTGAATTTTACCAGCATCATATGTGGTATCTGATGCCGCTTTAAAGCTATTACTACTCGTACCAGTAGTCCAGCTAGTACCTCCATCTAAACTATATTCCCACATCGCACCTTCTTCGATGTTTGACACAAGCAAAGTTGTATTCATAGTGATGTTATCAGTACTAGACTTACCAGTTTCTTGAACGATGATCACTGGAGTTGCAAT
>NZ_SGSW01000188.1:0-468 GCF_004209125.1 Acinetobacter sp. WCHAc060033
TGCTGACTTTACAGATGAGAGAGGGCAAACTCAAAAAATTTCTGTTGATTCGAGTAGTCAACTTAGAATTTTGGTTGAAGGCTATAAAACACCGTTCTTGAATAAAAAAGAATGGATGCCACCGCTTTTGTCAAAAGGTGAAAATATAATAACAATAGATGATAAAAAATTATCTGAAAACCTAAAATTCCCTACGGAACAGCAATACAATGTTAAGAAGGAGCTTGCTAAGAAACATGTTGCCCAAATAAAAACTTATTCGTTAAATATTCTAAAGTCTACTTCTAGGATTTCTAATAAAGAGATAAAATCTATCGATTTTCCCAAAAGCAAAATACCTATAAAAATCGATAAAAATTTAATTAAAAATAGTCTACGAGATCCTTGGTTGGAAGGAGCAGAGAAAGCTCTTAAAGATTTAGGTGAGTCATATAATGACTATAAGAAAAAATGTACAATAAAACTAAC
>NZ_SGSW01000189.1:0-467 GCF_004209125.1 Acinetobacter sp. WCHAc060033
TCTGGTCGTGGTACAGTTGTAACAGGTCGTGTTGAAGCTGGTATCGTAAAAGTTGGTGAAGAAGTTGAAATCGTTGGTATTAAAGATACAGTTAAAACAACTGTAACTGGCGTAGAAATGTTCCGTAAACTTCTTGATGAAGGTCGTGCGGGCGAGAACTGTGGTGTTCTTCTACGTGGTACTAAACGTGAAGACGTTCAACGTGGTCAAGTACTTGCTAAACCAGGTACAATCAAGCCACACACTAAATTCGATGCAGAAGTATACGTACTTTCTAAAGAAGAAGGTGGTCGTCATACTCCATTCCTTAACGGTTACCGTCCACAGTTCTACTTCCGTACAACTGACGTAACTGGCGCTATCGCTCTTCAAGACGGCGTAGAAATGGTTATGCCTGGTGACAACGTAGAAATGTCAGTAGAATTAATCCACCCAATCGCAATGGACCCAGGTCTACGTTTTGCGAT
>NZ_SGSW01000019.1:0-80046 GCF_004209125.1 Acinetobacter sp. WCHAc060033
CTTTTTTCGAAAGTGAAACTAAGATTGATAACGAAGATGATTTAATTTCAACAATTGATGTAAAGACTTATGTAAAAGAATTGAAAGACATCGCAAACAGCTATGATTATATAGTCGCATGTGGGTTGGTTAATAATAAAACACTTAGTCGTTTAGGATTAATGGCAACGAACCGTTTTTTTCATAATGATATTTCTTCGGATTCCTTAATTGGCAATTCATATCGAATGTATTGTGGTGAATTGAAAGCTCCAACTATACGAAAAAAAATAAAATTTACTGATGAAAAAGGAATGGTTCGAGCAGAGATACAAAAGAGTTTTGATGATTTTTGTGTGATAACTTATTTACCAGGTAATATTCTTGACATTATTATAAATATGCACGTTATTGTAAAACCAAATATATTAAATCGTTTATACGCTCGACCATTTCAACCTGATTGGAAAATAGGTATATTGACACATAATTATAATTTAACCTTAAAAAATACGCACGATACTCAAGTTTTATGGGCATTTGTATCTGATGTTCATTATGATGGTAAGTTTAATGAAATGAGAATCGGTAGCACTCCTGAACTAAAAATAATAACTGTAGAAAATGAACGCCCAGATATGCTTTCTTTTATGAAAGATTGTAATTGTTTTATTCCTATTTCAGGTGAGGATAATCCGTTAAAAGCTGGTGATTATTTATATTATTTGGAAATTTAATGGTACTTAAAAAATGACAAAAATAAAACCCTCAAAAGAGGGTTCTATCAATTCAAAAAATTAACCTGAAATATATTGCTGTAACTGATCAATCAGCTTTTTCTGATCTTCCATTGTGGCTTTGACCAAGTCACCAATCGAAACAAAGCCGACCAACATACCTTCTTCAAGTACAGGGAGGTGACGTAAATGACCATCAGTCATTAATTCTAGACATTGTTCTACAGTATGGCTTGGGGTCACAGAAATTACTTTAGATGTCATAATCTCAGCGACAGTGGTATGGTCAGATGTACGCTGCATCAATGCAATTTTACGGGTATAGTCGCGTTCTGAAAGGATGCCGACCAGCTTATTGTCTTCTGTTACGACTACTGCACCAATACCTTTATTTGCCATAAGCGTAATTGCTTCTAAAACCGTGGCAGACGGCGAAATCGTATAAACTTCACGACCAATTTTATCTTGGATTACTTGTGCTACTGTAGTCATAATTATTTTCCTTATTGAGTGTGCCTCTACTGCACACCTTTAAATTAACTGTATTTTAAAACTTTGCAAATACTTTACAGTCACAAATTATAGTGCTTGTTTTTTACAGCTTTCTTAAATCAATGGAAAATAAAAATTAAATCGCCTGAAATTGGGGTGAATTTGCAAAAAAGAAATGATCCATTTGCAAAGTTGAAAGTTTAAATTTACGAGAAGATGAGTTAAACAAAGCCGGTTTAATGTTTAAACGTGTCAATGTCGGGAGTAGAGAATCTTTAAAATCCTTTGGTGTGATTTTTCGTGGTGTATAGTTGGGCCAGTGAATCTTTGCATATTGATGTGCTTGAACGGCATTCAGCCAAAAGGGGAAATATACTTCATCTGAGCCAGACTTCATTGCCCAACCTTCATGATAAAGTCCCCAAAGAACACCACAATACATCAGTGATTTTAAAATAGAAATTTTGATAAAAAACTCATTTGAAATCGGCTGTAGATGAATATACTTTTTCATAATCGGCATTCATTTTTAGTACATTTCTATTGTAATTGAAAAAGCGCTAAGAACCGTTGGCGCTTTATACTGAATCGTAAGCAATTATTAAAATTAGCAAAGAATGTTATAAGAATGTCTGCTTGAGAAACGTTTTGTGAGTATTACGCTATGAAAGAATAAACAAGCGGCATTAAAAAACGCCACCGAGGTGACGTTTTATTATGCTTGCATGGTTGCCATCTTTTCCCAGTATTGGGCTTTTAGCGAATCACGTTCTACACGGAAACCTTGGTAATAAAGTTCTGCAAGGAACGTTGCTGCTTTACCATGTCCTGCTTTTGCTGCGTCTTCTAATGCCTTTACAGCTTCTACAAAGTTCATTTCACATTGAATCGTATTTACAGCGTCTGCATAAACATGTTCTAGGTCTTGTTGAGAGATTTGATGAATCATATATAACTCCTTATTGTAATTATGATCTTTAAAACTACAGCTCCCCAACGGAGCTTATACTTAACTAATCTAACTTAACTTTATTAAACTAATATTACAAAATGCTTCACTTGTCAAGTAATCTACTGGGATTACTTAACGAATATAAGATTACATGATTAAACAATAATCAGAAATAATATTTATTAAAATCAATATGAGAATTATGACAAAGGGAGAGTAAAAATGACTAATACAATAGATGGATTTACTTTTGATGTACCCGCTGCTGAGTCTCAGATTGTTGAATTAGCTCAGTATCATCGAAAACAATTGGACGAAGCAATTTACCATCAAGAAATACATCTTGGTGATTACTGTTTAGCCCAACGTAAGCGTGTTTACGATTATACCAAAAATCTTGACGCAACGCAAAAAAAAGGTTTTTACCGTGTTTATGATAACGAATTGCGACGCCTTGCAGATGATGATGACTTACATCCTGTACATGCGGAAGGTGGTGTGAGTATCTTCGCAGTGGTGATCGCGTTGGTGATTATTGCTGGAATTTTATATTTTGCATTTCTAAGGGCAGTTTTATGAAAGTTAATTTAAACTGATTTTCTTGGAGACTTAAAAGTTCAGTAGTCAAGGTCAAATTATTGGTGTTATGTATCATGCTTATTTACTCAAAACTCTCATCATTTGCTGATGGGAGTTTTTCTTTTTAGATCTTGTTGTTGAAGTGTATTTTTATTTGTTGGTGGAATAGGGCGAAAGATGGGTTCGTACATTTAAAATGATCAATAAACGGTTTAGGCATTTAAAAGTCTGGATAAAGCGCTATTTTTTTATCTCTAGGATGATAGACTATCTGCAATTCGAGGTAGTTCATGCTTAAATTCAAAGATTATTTTCAAAAGTTGTATCGTTCTTTTCCTTTAGAGCGGTTTTTGAATTTTTTTGTGGCGTGTATGATTGTTGGAATGATAATACTTGCAACATTGGCGCTTTTGCGTCCGATCAGTCCGACGCAGTATAAAAATGTCCTTGCATATTCTGATCAGGCGGCTTATCCGAAAACGCAAGTTCTCGCAAAAAAATTAAGTCAACAAGAGCGTATTTCGGTTGCCGAGTATTTTCGGTTGTTGCGCGCTTATTATTATGAAAAACAAGGTATTAAAAAATATCCTGCTGTAGATGTGGCTAGTTCTAAATAAGCTTTCACGATTCACGATTCACGATTCACGATTCACGATTCACGATTCACGAAGCAGGTCTAATGGTCTTTTTAATGATCAGGGCTGGAATATCTGGCATTGTCTGAGTGTCAGGTTTTAAGTTTAAATCTTTATTTTCTAGCTGATTCGGTACTTCAAGATCATTTATCAGCATTTCTTTCAACGCGACTTGATCAAGTGTAGGTGCAACAACAACAAGGGTTAAACGATCTGCACGTAAGTGTTTTTGGATGGCAGTTTGGACTTGTTTGGCTGTAATGCTACTGAGTTGTTTTTGATATTGACTTAAGTAATCTGCAGGTAATTGATAAAATCCAATCGCCGCAATCTGCGCATTGATATTGGCATTTGAACTAAATGTCATTGGAAATGATCGCAAAAGTCCTTCTTTGGTTTCTTCCAATTGTTTCTTTTGAATTGGCTTTTTGACAAAGTCACGCAAAGCTTGATGTGCAACTTGGATACTATCAATCAGCTGTTTTTCTTCAGTTGAATAACTCAAACTAAAAAAACCTTGTGAGAGCGTACTGACCAACGAACTATATGCGCCGTAAGTATAGCCACGTTTGACTCGTAATTCTTTCATCAGTACCGAGTTAAATCCGCTACCGCCAAAGATTTGATTGGCAACTTCTAAAGCAACACGATCAGGATCATTTCGTTGAATGGCTAAGTGTCCCATCATGACATGGGCTTGGCTTGAGTTAAAAGGAATGTAATGAATATTAAAATCTTGTTGATCTTCAGGTGTTGGTAGAGGCGCAACGGCTTCACCTTGGGTGATATTTTGGCTGATTGTATTCGAAATTTTCATTGCATCATTGGCGCTTAAATTTCCCGTGATTGCGATATTCATATTCTGAGCGATGAGTAACTTTTGACGAAATGTTCTGAGTAATTCGGGGGTTATCTTCTTTAAACTACCATTGGTTCCTGTCGTGGGTTCAGCATAAGGATGTTGTCCATAGAGTGCGCGATAAAAGCGAATATTCATCATTCGGCTTGGATTTTCTTGGACTTGTTTTTGACCAATCTTGGTGTTATTTAAGACTAAATTTAAACCTGAAGGATTGAATTGTGCATGATTTAAAATGTGCATCATCATGTTCACAGCAGGGTTGAGTTTGTCTGGATCTGACAAAACTCTTAAGCGTACGGTAAACATGTCACGATACGCATTGACACTAAATTGTGCGCCTAACCCCTCGAAGGTCGAAGCAATTTGTTTAGCTGTATATTGCTCTGTACCTTCAGTCATCAGTCTTGCAGTCATATTCGAAATACCAAACAAGCCTTTACCTATCGCTTCATCTTGTGAAGATCCTGCATTAAAAGTCAGTTGAATATCGACAATGGGTAGATCTGGTGCTGAAACAAAGAGTGTGCGAACTTTTAAATTATTCTCTAAATCTTGAACAAAAGGTGTCTGATAGTTTTGCTTTTTTTCTAAATTTTTCAGGCTTTGTAATGTGGAATAGGATTTTAAAACAGTATTATCTATCATTTCATCCGTATCACGATCATCGAATTCGACCTCTGCATGATTTAAACTAGCCGTAGAGAGTGTGATAATAAGTAAAAGCGATGTTTTTAAATGTTTTTTTGAAAATATAGACAGACGCATAATTCACCTTATTTATTCTTTTGTGTTTTCAGGCAGGAGATAAAGACTACTTAAGTTATCTTTGACGAAATAAATATTGGCGATTCTGAGTAAATCTTGTGGGGTAACTTTGTCATAATGCTTTGGCAATTCATCAATCAAGCGAAAACTCAAACCATTGACCTCTAAGTTACCAATCATATTGGCTTGCCCTGCAATATCATCTTGGCTATAGATCAAATTTGAAACGAAATTATTCTTCACTCGATCAAGTTCATTTTGATTGACCAATTCTGTTTTAAATAAACTCATTTCTTTTTCAATTGCTTTTTGCGCATCTTCTAATGAAACACCTTCACTCGGAAGAGCTGAGATCATGAAAATACTGTCACCACGATTATATGGGTCATAACTGACACTAATTGCAGTCAGCGTTTTCTTATCGCGGACAAGGCGATCTTGTAGACGAGCTGAAATTCCACCATCGAGTAAGGATTGGATAATCGTAAGTGCATAGGCATCTTGTGGGTTTTTCGCCGTGGCAATGGAACGTACATTCCACGCCATAAATAAGCTTGGTACTTGTACAGGTAAATGTACTTGCATGTGACGATAACCAACGCGGTCATATTCGAGAACATCATTGCGATCTGGAAGTTGCTTTTTAGCAATACCACCAAAATACTTTTCGATTTGTTTTAATGCCTGTTCAGCATTGACATCGCCAACGATGACAAGTGTTGCATTATTGGGGGTATACCATGTCTGATACCAATGCTTGAGGTCTTCTAAACGAATATTTTGTAAATTTTTCATAAAACCAATCACGGGTTGACGATAGTGACTGGTTGGATAGGCAATCCATTTAAAACGTTCATAGGCAAGATTGCGTGGATTGTCATCGGTTCTTTGGCGACGTTCTTCCATCACGACTTTAATTTCGGGATCAAAGTCTTGTTGTTTTAAAACCAAGTTAGACATTCGGTCTGCTTCAAGTTCTAAAGCGAGAGGGAAGTATTTTTTTGGATAAAGTTGATAATAATTGGTGTAGTTGGTAAATGTTGCAGCATTGGTTCGTCCACCATAGATTCGGCTAAGACGCGTAAATTCATCATCTGGGACTTTCTGCGTGCCTTTAAACATCATATGTTCAAGCACATGAGAAATACCCAATAGATTGCCAGATTCATCACTGCTGCCAACGCCATACCAAATTTGAGTCATGACAATGGGGGAACGATGATCTTCACGAATGATGACTTTTAGCCCATTCTTTAGTGTGGTTTCAAATGTGGTACGAGCAAGTTGACTTTCGGGCGCTGCATAAAGTGATGTTTGTATAAAATTCAATGAAATAAAGCATACAGGCGGAATTAGCATTCTCCATAATTGAGTTCGAGAACGGACAAGAATTTTAAAAGATTTGGATTTTAAAATACGCACAAATTGCCTGAATATTTATTCTAAACGTATAACTATTCTCAAAAAATTAAAGATTTAAAGCAAGGCAGGAATGTTGCATTTTGGTTGAGATGTTTTATCACTGCTTTAACACTAAAAATTGCCTTAAAATATGCTAAACTCATTCTTTTTTAACGCTATGCTTTTCAAGGAATCGGCATGCAGGAACAGCAAAATAAATTCTTGATTGATGCGGATATTGGTGATGATGATGTCACATTACCGAGTTTACCCGCAGTCAATGTGCCTATTATTGAAAATGAAAAAGTAGAAACACCTAAGACTGAAACAGTAGTTGAAGAAAGTCTTTCAGAGGAAACTGCCCAAACTGAAGAAAAAGCCAAAGGTGGCTTCTTCAGTCGTATGAAAGAAGGTTTAACTAAATCTCGTAAAAATCTTGCTGATGGGATGGTGAATATCCTGATCGGTGGTAAAGAGATTGATGATGAGTTACTTGAGGAAGTTGAAGAACAACTTTTGGTTGCTGATATTGGTGTAGAAGCGACGAAAACCATTATTACCAATTTAACTGAACGTACTGCGCGTGGTGATTTGATCTATTCACATTCACTGTATAAAGCATTACAAGAAGAATTGGTTGCTTTACTTGCGCCACGTGTAAAACCTTTACATATTGACCCGAACAAAAATCCTTTTGTGATTCTTGTTGTTGGTGTCAATGGTGTTGGGAAAACCACAACCATTGGTAAATTGGCAAAACGTTTACAAGGTGAAGGCAAGAAAGTCATGCTTGCGGCAGGTGATACTTTCCGTGCAGCAGCTACTGAGCAATTACAAATCTGGGGTGAACGCAACAATATTCAAGTGGTTGCTCAAGGTCATGGTGCTGACAGTGCGTCTGTGATTTTTGATGCTTTTGAAAGTGCGCGTGCCAAAGGTGTTGATGTATTGATTGCCGATACCGCAGGGCGTTTGCACAATAAAAGCAACTTGATGACTGAGTTGACCAAAGTTAAGCGTGTAATGCAAAAAATTGATGCAACTGCGCCACATGAAGTGATGTTGGTTGTAGATGCAGGCACAGGTCAAAATGCCATTAACCAAGTTGAAATGTTCGATGAAGCTGTTGGTTTAACAGGTTTAACCATTACTAAATTGGATGGTACGGCAAAAGGTGGTGTGTTGTTTAATA
Source organism: Acinetobacter sp. WCHAc060033 (assembly GCF_004209125.1). Classification (NCBI taxonomy): domain Bacteria; kingdom Pseudomonadati; phylum Pseudomonadota; class Gammaproteobacteria; order Moraxellales; family Moraxellaceae; genus Acinetobacter; species Acinetobacter sp. WCHAc060033. The sequence goes on from NZ_SGSW01000019.1 coordinate 7,595, forward strand.
TTGCCAGTCGTACCCATGTGCCAATTCGTTTTATTGGTGTCGGTGAGAAGATTGACGATCTTCGCCCGTTCTCTGCAAAATCCTTTGTTGCAGCGCTTTTTGAGACAGATAAATAATTCATATTATTTTTCAATCATTCAACATTGAATAAAAGAACTCCGCTTATGCGGAGTTTTTATTCATTTGGATTCTGAGAAATGTTTAATTGTTTTAAAAAACAGCAGAATAGCCTGACCAGACTGAGAATAAAAAAACTTTAGTGGTTAGAATACCCATATAAAATTTATGGTTTTTATTTGGTTTAATCTTTGGGGGATTTATGGCATTTTTAGCGAAAATAGGGCAAGTACTAAACACTGAAATTTCCAAAGATTTAATTTTTAAAAAGAAAGAATTAGAAGAAAATACCTATAGTTTTTTGGAAGATATGAAAAAGCGCAGAAGTTATTATGAACTCAGTAATCGTGTGAGTTTAAGCCCTGAATATCTTACCCAATTGATTAAAGAGGCTGCGCGTTGCTGTCCTTCGGCACTGAATTCTCAAAGTGCACGAATCGTCATTCTGTTGGAGGATTCACATTTCAAATTTTGGCAAATGGTGAAAGAGGTACAACATCACGCCGTGGCTGAAGCCATTTGGGAAAGTATGGATATTAAAGTTGATCGTTGTGCATCTGCGTTTGGTACAGTTTTATTTTTTGAAGATCAAGATATTATCCAAAGCCTACAAAAGCGTAAACCTTTGCAAGCAGAAGAATTTCAATTGTGGTCTGAACAAACGTCTGGAATGGTACAGTATGCGGTGTGGACTGCAATTGCGAGTACAGGTTTAGGTGCTTCGATTCATCATTTCAATCCATCTATAGATCAAGCAACCACAGATTTACTGGATTTACCGAAACAATGGCAACTCAAAGCACAGTTGGTTTTTGGCAGTATTCTTGAAACTGCTGTAAATAAAAATGAATTAAATGATGAAGTTATATTCAGAGTGCTTTCATAATCGTAATTTTTTAAAATTTTTATAGTGAGTGCTTTAAATTTAAAACATTGAAAAGATTTGATTTATTATATTGTTCTAAATATGGAACACTTTGTTATTGATATAAACCTGACGAAGTAACGGAATATGCAATACACTGAGACCATGTTAAAGAAAACGGCCAACAGGGTCACAGAAGGAATATAGATATGTCATTTTTAAATCAAATCAAACAACGTCGTACAATTTATGCAATTGGTAAAGATGTAAGTCTAGATCAAGCGAAAATTGAAGAAATCATCAAAGAAGCTGTGAAACAAAGTCCATCAGCGTTTAACTCACAATCTTCACGTGCAGTGATTTTATTTGGTGATTCACACGTTAAATTCTGGACAATCGTACTAGAAACTTTACGTAAAATTGTTCCTGCTGAAGCTTTCGAAGGCACTGCAGGTAAAATCAACAGCTTTATCGCTGGTGCGGGTTCAGTATTGTTTTATGAAGACATGAGCGTGATCAAAGGTTTACAAGAACAATTTGCGCTTTATGCAGACAACTTCCCAGTTTGGGCTGAACATTCTACAGCAATTGCGCAATTTGCAACTTGGACAGCATTGTCTGAAGCGGGTATCGGTGCATCATTACAACACTATAACCCAATCGTAGACGAAGAAGTGGCTGAAGTATTTGGCGTACCTGCGGATTGGAAACTTCGTGCACAATTGGTATTCGGTTCTATCGAAGCGCCTGCTGGTGAAAAAGCATTTATCGATGATGCTGCACGTTTCAAAACTTTTAACTAATAGAAAATATTTTAAAAGTTTGAGCCAATTAACAATATGATTGGCTTGATTTGAAATAAAATCAGCCTGTTTAGATGATGAGTCTAACAGGCTGTTTTTCTATTCGACATTTATAAGAAGCCTCATTATTACAAACTAAGACTTTCCGATCAGCAATGATAAAATTCCTGCTGCAATGAGTGGACCTACAGGAACACCGCGTAGTAAAGCAACACCAGCGACTGTACCAATGAGTAAACCAGCCACAACATTGGGTTGATTGGTCATGAGCGACACACCACGACCACCTAACCATGCTACCAATAAGCCAATCGCAATAGCGCAAAGTGATTTCCAGTGCATAAATGATTTGAGAATCTCTTCACCTGCAATTTTTCCGCTGGCAATTGGCGTTAGTACACCAATGGTGAGGATGATAATACCGACTTCTAAACCGTGACGTTGTAAGAGTGGAAAAAACTCACTCAGTGGTGTGATACGAAAGACGATCAATACTGCTGCCGCTATAGTCACCGCTGTGTTGTGACTGAATACGCCACATGCAAGTAATACAATCAGCACCATTAAGTTTAGGTCTAAACTGCTAAGACTCATTTTGATTCAACATTTTTCATTTCAATACACCTGATCATTATACTGAAAAGATAGAAAGGATAGGGCGCAGCATTGGAATATTCTAAATCATTGCATTATTAAGCTTACTTGAGGATTGATTGAATATTGATGTGACATGGGGATTGCTTTAAATATCAGTTAGGTTTTTAAGCCGAGATCCATTAAAATACATGTCAATTTATTTAGGTTCTGTTTTATGTTTTTGGAAAAAATGTTGCAATCACAAGGCTTTGGTTCACGTAAGCATTGTCAACAACTCATTAAGAATGGGGCGGTTGCAATCCAAAATGAAGTGATTACAGAGCCTAAGTTTAAATTAAATCTGCAAGATTTAGAATTTTCCGTGCATGGTCAGTCTTTTCAATATCGTGAAAAAGTGTATGTCGCACTCAATAAACCCGTAAATTATGAATGCTCACATCAGGCGACACATCACTTTAGTGTGTTTGATTTATTTGATGATGTATTGATGAATCGTGGCATGCAATGTGTGGGGCGACTCGATCAAGATACAACAGGGTTGTTATTGCTCACGGATGATGGACAATTTTTACAGGCTTTAACGCATCCTAAAAAACATGTGCCTAAAGTTTATCAGATGCAAACCGCTGATCCAGTGACTGACGAACAGATTCAACAACTTGAGCAAGGTGTTGAATTACGTAATGAAAAGGGTATATTTTCGGCAACAGATGTTATCCGCTTAGATGAATTTAAATTGCAAATGACAGTGCATCAAGGTGTTTATCATCAAGTTAAACGGATGCTCGCAGCAGTTGGAAATAAAGTAGAAAATTTACATCGTGCACAAATTGGACAATTAAAATTAACTGATTTAGCTGAAGGTGAATGGATTTATCTAACTGAAAATCAGGCTAATGCTGCGAAAAACCTGATTGCAGATCAAATTTAAGTTTAAAAAATAGATTGAGACTTGAAATATTGGCAAATTTTGCCCTTATCTATTGGTATCTATAATACTTTTATTTTAAGAAGCAGTGGAAAGTTTGAAACTCATTATCTTTAACGAAGCCCATTTGTTCATAAAGCTGATGGGATTGGTAATTGCTTTTTTGAGTTTCTAGACTAATACGTTGCGCATTTTCATGACGTGCAAAAAGTATTGCAGTATCAATCAATTGTTTGGCTGAACCTTGCCTGCGATAGCTTGGTGTGACATAGACATCATCTAAAATATAATATTTTAAACAGGCAACAGAGGAAAAACCCAAATACAGCAATACAAAGCCAGTAAATACATCATCTTTAACGTGAATAAAAATGACACTTTCTTTATTCTCAAAACGTTGAGTAAGAAAGCTGAGAGATTGTTTGATATTGGAGGATGCACCGTAAAATTGACGGTATTCATCAAATAAAATAGCAAGTTGGTTTAAATCTTCTTTGGTCGCACGACGAACGATCATTTATCACTCCTTGCAAAGTAAATTATTATCCTTGCAATAGAGCATAACCAAAAAAGTGAAAAGTGAACTCAAAGAATTGTTTAAAAATGCGACACTGTTAAGTTTTGTCACTTTCACCCAAGATCGCATTCAACTCTGCAAATAAATCTTCATCGTCATCACTCAATTCAACAGTAGGATTGGCTTGCCCATTTTGTTGTTCTTGTTTCAATTTTCTTAATTTTAACAATTGATCCATATTAATATTTTGATTTTCAATCGCGAAGGGGATTGATTTGGTGATCACGACTTGTTTGAAAAATAGACGAACTGCTTGAGCAGGTGTAATTCCCAATTGCTTAAAAACAGCAAAAGCTAATTTTTTTTCTTGTGAATCAAGGCGTACTTGATAGACTTCAGTTTTTCTCATGAATAAAACCAAACAATATTTGAGTTTGAGTGCCTATTTTAATCAAAGCTTAAGTAATTTCAATGTCTAATCATCAAAAAGTCGTATATTGTCATTACGTCAAAATTACAGTGTGAGTTCAAATTCAGAACAGAAATGCAAATTTTCCCCTATTATCGGATCTTTGAAATGAATTTCTTTGGCTAAAAGTTGTAAAGGCTGGGTGAAGTCTGCATCATTTTTATGCTGAACTACTGGGTAAAATGGGTCATTTTTGATCGGAATGTTGAGCCAATTTAAATGTACTCGCAATTGATGTTGCTTACCTGTAGAGGGCTTGAGTAAGTATTTTGCCCATTGTCCGTTACATTCAAGGACTTCAATATCGGTATGTGAATTATTTTCACCCTCAATCACTTGCATGGTGTAAAAAAGTTCCCCTTTATCCAGTCTCAAACTTAAGGAATAAGGGAACTTCAAGTCAGCTCGATAGGGTGCAATCGCGTGATAAGTTTTATCCACTTTACGCTCTGCAAACATTTGTTGGTACGCACCACGAGTTTTAGGTCGTTTTGAAAACAATACAATGCCAGCAGTTTCACGATCTAAGCGATGAATCGGAGTTAAATCTGGATTGCCAGTGGTTTTTTTAAGCCTGACCAAAAGGGTTTCTTGTACATATTGTCCAGTTGGGCTGATGGTTAAAAAATGCGGTTTATCCACCACCAATAAGTCGTCATTTTCAAATAAAATCTTTTCTTGAAATGGTACATGGGTTTCATGGGCGAGAAAGCGATAATAATAAATATGCGTATTGGCTTGGAATGGACTATTGATATTTAAGCATTGTCCAGCCATATCAATAATCAATTGATCATCAAAGCGTTGTTGCCACTCAGTTCTCGAAATATGGGGAAAATGAACAGTTAAATATTCAAAGATTGTATTGAAAGTTTGATCTGTTTTTTGCAAAAAGACTTTAGATGCGGTTACGCCATCTCGCATGGGTGGAACATAACCTAAAATGGGTGCGGTATTTTTCATAAGAACAGTGAATTAAATGAATGGCGTGATGATATTGCGAGTATGTTTTTGAGCATCAAAGGACTATTTCTACACAATGCAACATAGGTTTTATGCGCTTGCAATGCTATCATAACGTCTTGTTTGAATCATGTCGTGAGCACTATGCAATATTCATGTAAATTAAGTCTAAGCAATGAACAAGAGACCGAAAAGTTAGCGCAAAAATTGGCGCAACATATTGCCCAAGGCGTGATTTATTTAATAGGTGACTTAGGTGCAGGTAAAACCACTTTAACGCGATATTGGCTACAAAATTTAGGTCATCAAGGTGCAGTAAAAAGCCCGACCTATACCTTGGTTGAACCTTATACCATTAATGGAAAAGAAGTCTTTCATTTTGATTTATATCGTTTAAATGATCCTTATGAACTTGAATTGATGGGGATTCGTGATTATTTAGATGTGCCGAATGCTTTATTTCTATTTGAATGGCCATCGAAAGGTGGTGATGAAATTCCGCAAGCAGATCATGTGATTACAATTCTCAAAACAGACGATGAAAGCGTGCGTGAAGTGATCATTGAAAGTGTTTCGGAAACACTGATTCAAGCGCTGAGTTAATTTTTATTTTATTCATTATCATTTCAATTAGGTGAAATGAGTATTGAGAATCGTGCCCAATCAACATTCTATTCATTTTAATTTTAGGTTAATTGAATGCAACGTGAAGACATCAGTTTAAGACGTATCCAAACTTTAAATCCTGCACTTGCCAACCAAATCGCGGCAGGTGAAGTGATTGAACGCCCATCGTCTGTGGTCAAAGAGCTACTAGAAAACTCGATTGATGCGGGAGCGACTGAACTGATTATTCGTGTGGCGAATGGTGGCAGTACCTTGATCGAGATCATCGACAATGGTCGAGGGATTCATCCTGAAGATTTAGCCTTATCGGTGACGCGCCATGCCACCAGTAAAATTCAAAATGCTGAAGAATTACAAGCCATTGTCAGTTTGGGTTTTCGTGGAGAGGCTTTGGCTTCGATTGCTGCTGTATCACGTTTGACATTGACCAGTAGTCAAGATGACTCAGGCGTAGGTTATCAACTTGAAGTGAATGGCACGGCATTCGACCATCAGGATATTCAAGCGGTTGCTGCACAGCAAGGCACACATATTCGGATTCAAGATTTATTTTTTAATGTGCCTGCACGTCGTAAGTTTTTGAAAAAGCCTACAACAGAATTTGGTCATATTGAAGAAATCGTGCGCCGTATGGCACTGACACATTTCGATATTCGTTTTGTTCTAGAACATAATGACAATATTCGTTTAAACCTACCGATTGCAGATAGTGGTGAATTACGCTATCAACGTGTGCAACAATTATTGGGTCGTCAATTTACTGAAAATGCTTATTGGATTGATGCGGACAGTATCAGTATGCGATTATCGGGTTGGTTAGGTCATCCCTCAGATGCACGCGCGCAGGCAGATTTGCAATACGTTTATGTGAATGGTCGTATTGTCAAAGATAAAACCATTTCTCATGCGTTGCGCATGGCATACGATGGTATTTTACATGGGCATCAATATTCAGCTTATTTACTATTTTTAGAAGTCGATCCTGAAAATATTGATGTTAATGTACATCCGACCAAGCATGAAATTCGTTTTTTAAATCAGCGTGAGGTGCATGAATTTGTACGTCATTATGCCAAAGAAACTTTATCGCAATTTCAAACAGCGAGTGCTGAATTGTCTTCTGCAATGAAGCAAGATCAAGATGACACCAATCAGCAATGGCAACAGGCTCAACCACGTTATCAAGAGCAATTTCAATTACATCGTGACGCAACAAACACTTCAAATAACCATCAACAATTGCATGATCAAAATAGCCTAAGCAATTCTGATTCTCAGATGTTGAATGATGGTTTAACTGACTTTAGTCAGCCACAAGGGCAAACCATCAATTATTCACAGTCATCTCAGCAACAATATCGTGGTACGCAACAGCTCAATAATGCATTGAAAAGTTATTTAGCACCTTTACGTGAGCAAGACGATTCAGCTTTGAATAATCATGTTGATTCACAAAATCTATCTGATCAGGCTTCTTATGAACGCTCGGTGCAAAATCTTGAAAATAAACACAGCAACTATGTTGATGAGCATCCTTTAGGTATTGCGATTGCACAATTGCACGGTATTTATATTCTTGCTCAAAATACCGAAGGTTTGATTATTGTTGATATGCATGCGGCACATGAACGTATTTTGTTGCAACAAATGAAGTCAGCTTGGGATAAACCTGAATTTTGGACATCACAGCAATTGTTGATTCCAAAAGTCATTTCAATTACTCGCATGCAAGCGACTCGGATTGATGAATTAAAACCGCAATTAGAGCGTTTGGGCTTAGACATCGACCAATATGGCGATGATCAAGTGATTGTACGTGGTGTGCCTGCGATTTTGCATAAAGCAGATTTTGAATCACTTGTCCCTGAGCTTCTGAATGATTTAGATCCGAATGATGAGGCACAGGCTTTACAACAGAAACGTGATCAAATTCTTGCAGGTATGGCATGCCATGGTGCAGTGCGCGCACATCGAATGTTGAGTTTGTCTGAAATGAATGCTTTATTGCGCCAAATGGAACAAACCGAGTTTGCCAGTCAATGTAATCATGGTCGTCCAACATGGCGTGCATTTCCACTTAATCAATTAGATAAATTATTTGCTCGAGGAGAGTAGTTGTACATGTCAAATCAAAAGCCTGTCATCAATTTAATGGGACCGACTGCGAGTGGGAAAACCGCTTTGGCATGTGAACTATATGAACGCGGTGGCTATGAGCTGATTTCCGTCGATTCTGCGCTGGTTTATAAAGAGATGGACATTGGTACGGCGAAACCCACCAAAGAGGAACAGGAGCGCTATCCGCACCATTTAATCGATATTATTACGCCACTCGACGTGTATTCTGCGGCTGAATTTGTTGAAGATGCTTGTAGCTTGATTGATGATATTCATGCACGCGATAAAACTCCGATTCTTGTGGGTGGGACGATGTTGTATTTCAAAGCACTGTTAGAGGGGCTTTCATCCAATTTACCGTGTGCTGATTACGAGATTCGTGCGGAAATTGAACGCAAGGGAGAGCAGGAGGGCTGGCAAGCCGTTTATGATGAATTGAAATCAGTCGATGCCTTGGCTGGTGAGAAATTTAAAGTCAGTGATAAACAGCGGATTATTCGTGCATTAGAGGTTTATAAAATAACAGGGCGTCCAATTACACAACTACAGGCAGAACAACCCAAAAAGCAACCATATCGTTACAATTTTCATAATTATGCATTGGTACCAGATCGGTTAGAATTACATAAACGTATTGAATTGCGTTTAGAAAAAATGTGGGATATTGGTTTTTTAAATGAGGTGAAATACCTGATTGAAAAATACGATCTCAATGAAAATTTGCCAGCATTCCGCTCGGTGGGTTACCGACAAGCAATTGAATTTTTGAAAAATTGTGATTTTAGTCATGAAAGTGAGCAGCAAATGAAGGATAAATCTTTGTTCGCGACACGACAATTGGCTAAACGTCAATACACTTGGTTACGTTCTTTGCAAGAATTACACCAATTCAACACTTTTTTAACGATAAAGCAGGCTCAAGAAGACTTGCGAAACTTACACGGATAAAGCAAAATTTAACAACTATCTTTTTTATAAATTTTAATTGAAAAATAAAGATAGTTTTTGCGCTGATTTTAATTTTTTTTTGGAGTATAAAATGTCTAAAGGTCAAACTTTACAAGATCCGTTCTTAAATTCTCTCCGTAAAGAACGCATTCCAGTTTCTATCTTTCTTGTAAACGGTATCAAATTACAAGGTCATATTGAATCTTTTGACCAATATGTAGTTCTTTTGAAAAATACAGTAAGCCAAATGGTTTACAAACATGCGATTTCTACAGTTGTACCTGCACGTAATCCACGTCCTGCTGGTGCTCCTGCTGGTGCTCAAGGCGCTGCTGGTGGCTTCGGTGGTCAAGCTGGTGGCTTCGGCGGTCAACAAGGCGGCTTCGGCGGTCAACAAGGCGGCTTCGGCGGTCAACAAGGTGGCTTCGGTGGTCAAGGCGGCTTCGGTGGTCAAGGCGGCTTCGGTGGTCAAGGTGGCTTCGGTGGTCAAGGTGGCTTCGGTGGTCAAGGTGGCTTCGGTGGTCAAGGTGGCTTCGGTGGTCAAAGTGATTTCGGTGGTGAAACTAAATTTGAAGACTCATCTGAAGATGAAAACAATCGTTAATTTGTAGATAAATTCATCTTTGATGATCACTATGAATTAAATAGATTCTTAAAAGACGCTCTAGGGCGTCTTTTTTTATGGCTAAAGTTTAGCCAGTGTTTATAAGTGAGGTGTTAATTATTGTGATTTTAATTTTTTTGCTGGAATTTGAAAATAATGATCTATTTAACCTGAGTTCGAAGTTGATTTCTTCCAAAAAATTGATACGCGGAAACGTCCTTCGCAATTGTTTGAGGCATGAGTCAGTCATGGCGCAAGATTTATAAGTTAATGTTTTTGCGATAATTTTGATATATTTCGGTAGCTGACGAGTACTGCGATGAGGATCCTCAAAATATATTTTGAGTCCGCAAGATGGTTTTCTTGCGCAGTTTAACTGCTCATTTTGCCGAATGAGAAACATCGTTTCGTAAGAGTGTGGTCGAGCCGAAGGCTAATCCTAATATATGAACAAAACCGATAAGACTCTGTCACAATGAACCTTACAAAAACCTTACCCTACTGAAATTATTAAAATAATTTATCGAACTGACGTTATTTAGTTTTCACGCATAAAAAACCAGTGATCTTGCACTGGTTTTTATCAACTCTAAAACTTAGCTTTTGCCTTGTTTCGGGTCTAGATTTGGATCTTTGATTTCAATATATGTGTTGGCGCGCAATTCTCTGATCCAGCTATCATATTCAGATTCGAATTGGCGTTCCCCGAGGATTTGGCGCGCCATACGTTTTTGGTATTCTGAAGTCATATCTTGTTGGCGCTTGCCAGTGACCTGGAGAATGTGCCAACCAAACTGAGTTTCAAATGGTTGACTGATGTCATTGACAGTTGCGCTTTGCATTACTTTGTCAAACTCAGGCACCATCATGCCTGGACTTACCCAACCTAGGCTACCACCGTCACGTGCGGAGCCTGGATCACTTGAATATGTTGCTGCAAGTGTAGAAAAATCATCACCCGCTTTTAAACGGTTATAAATACTGTTAATGGTTTGTTTGGCATTTTCAGCACTCACAACTTCTGATGTTTTGATCAAGATATGACGAGTTTCAAATTGTGGCACAAGCGCTTTTTGATCATTTGATTTTTTTTCTAATAATTTTAAAACATGAATACCGTCTTTTGCAGTAATCAAGTCTGTTGTTTGACCTATTTCGATGGAGCTAACACGTGCTGCGAGTTCAGCGGGGATGTCAGAAAGAGGGCGGAAGCCCATATCTGCACCATCAACTTTGATTTGAGCAGTACTATATTTTTTTTCAATTGCTTTTACATCGTTACTATTTTTTAAATCCGCACGCACTGATTTAGCAATATTTTCAATTTCGGCTACTGGTGCATTTCCAGCAATACGCATGTGCAATACTCGAGCTTGACTGCCTACAGCTGCTTGACCTTCTGGGGATTTAAGGAAATTGTCTACATCTAGATCTGTAATTTTAATTCTAGACATTACCTGCTGTTGGCTGAGTCTTTGAATCAGTAGATCTTCAGACACACGACCACGAAGCAATTCATAAGTTCCTGGTGCGACTGCATCTAATTTTTGTTGAAAAGCTTCGAGCGAACTCGAGCCTGATTGTTGTGCGACTTTTAATACAGCATCATTTAAGCTTTTCTCATCAGCCTTTAGACCATATTTTTTAACTTGTTCAAGTTGTGTGTCACGTGTGATGAGTTGACTGAGTACTTGCTGCTCTAAAATATTTTGTGGTGGAATTGGTTTTTTTTGTGCTTGAAGCTTGTGTGTTGCTTCAGCAATACTTTGATCCAAATCACTTTTTAAAATTGCAGTAGAACCTACGACTGCAATAATTTGATCTTTAGGGATATTCGCATTTGTAGATATGGATGTAGCAATGAGTAAAGCTAAAGTTGTTGCTTTAAATAATTTTTTAAAATTTTGCGTCTTCATTAATGTGTCCAAGATTGATTAGCTTTATCAAAACCTAAAATACGATTTTCAAGTAATGAACTTAACTTGTTGTTTAAACCACCAAGTCCTTTTAATGTGATTTCAGCCATTACCGCATTTTTACGTTTGGTATCTGGAGAAGAAACATCATCTAGATCGTTGTAGTAAGAACGACCATAGACAGAAATCCCCCAACAACAAGATTCATAATTTACACCGAGTAAATATTCACGAGCAACACGATTATCAAGGTCATATTGTGCATGACCCATGATACGCCAGTTGTCTTTTACAGGTTGTATAAATGATGCAACTGCTTGATCATATTTATCTTGACGATCTGGCAAGTCTTTTCTGTAGAAGTAACCTACATTATATAAATTACCTTTTGCACCTGTGTAGTACAGTTGCAGGTCTTGTTGAGCACTATCTCCATTCGACATCCATGCGGAGTTGGTGCTGATGGTAAAGTTTTGTGAAAGTTGACTGGATAAGCTTAAAACAGGGCCGGTATGCTTTTCACGATCGATTTCATCTAGACCACTACGTAGTCCCACTTTACGATCAGAGAAGTAATAGCTTTGCCCAACACTTGCTCTTAAGCGCTCTAAGCCAACTGTATCAAACAAACTGTAACTCACACCTAAAGACATGAAATTATAGTCTTCTAGGCGGTCATGCCCATAGAAACGATACGGACTAAATAACTGGTCATAGCTGATCGATGCCGTTGTTGAGTCAAAATTCGGATTTAGATTTTGATTCTCATAAGGTGCGTATGCGTAGAAAGCACGAGGTGTTATTGTTTGGAGGTATTTACCATCTTTTTCAAAAGTTAAACCAGTATCCAGTGTAAATTGTGGCACGATTACTGATTTTGTTCTGGAATCAGAACCATTATTTTGTGTGTCCTGGTCGTAGTAAACGTTCAGACTACGAACAGAAACTTCAGGAATCACAAATGACCACGGGTTTCTAAAATTATAACGCGTTGCAAATTGATTATATAAACGAGTACCGCTTGGTTGGCTGAGTGCTAAGCCTGCATCATTGATGTCTTTTTTAAAGTAAGCAGTATCGTTATTAAACTCGTATTCCCAACCTTGTGGGTTGCCACCGACATAATTAAGTAAAAATTGTGGCAGACGTGCGTATGGCTTATCAACATCAGGTATGGTTTCGTCGAGTGTTTGGAAGTCTTCAACTTTTAATTGTGCTTTTAAACCAGGAATGCCATGTGCATAGTTAAGTTCCCATGCACGACGTTGGTTTAATTCAGTTCTTGTACTTGGATTGTTGTCTAGATCCGAGAAAAAATCTTTATCAGATACATAGTTGTATTCTAAATTCGTCGACCATTGCGGATTAATATTCCAATTATGCAGGAAGTGTAGGTCTTTACGATCTTCATCATTATATTCACGATCATTTGGTAAATAGGTTCCCCAAATACTGCCTTGACCGAAATTTTCAGTTAAATAACGGAATTCACCTTGTGCGACTAAACCACGATCCGTAATCATTCTTGGCGTAATCGTTGCATCATAATTTGGTGCAAGATTTAAATAGACTGGAACTGAAAGTTCAAAACCACCGTCATTGGTAAAGCCAAAATTTGGATTCAGAATCCCTGTGGTACGACGATCATCTATCGGAAAGTTGAAATAGGGAACTGCGAGTACAGGAACATCTTTGACATACAGTTTTGTGCCACGTGTAACACCACGACCGGTTTCTTGGTCAAGGGTGATTTGATCCGCTTTGATGTTCCACGTCGGTTTTTCATCAGGTGGGCAAGTGGTATAGCTTGCATCTTCTAAAATGATTTTATTTTGTGATGGGCGTTCAATACGTTGAGCATGACCATGCGCATGTGTGAGTTCGGCAATATAAAAACTATTATTGAGTTGCCCAGTTTCATCTTTCAGGTTGTAATCAATTTGATCACTTTGTGCAATGATCCCACCTTGCGCCATTTGCACATTACCTTTGGCTTTGGCAAAGGTTTGAGTTTGATCAATGGTCACTTCATCAGCACGGATCATACGACCAGATTGGTCGATGACCACATCACCAGAAAGGATTGAGTCACCATTCGGGTTGTAGTAGCCATTATCCGCTGTAATGATGGAGGATGCTTCTTCAGGTTTTACAGATGTGTATTGAGTGCTAAACGGCGTAACCCAGACACCTTCACAGTAGCGATTGCTTGGATTCTTTGAATCACGGACTTGCGCTTCAGCAGAATTTTTGTCGACATAATATTGTTCAAAAAAGTTTTGTCCCGCAAAACTTTCCTTAATTGCAGCATTAAGTTGCGTATTATTTACTTTGGATGTCGCAACATCTGAAACATTGTTTGCTGTTTCAGCATAGCTTGATATTGAGCTTCCACAAAGTAGAGTCAAAACAGCGGTAGCCAAAGGATTAAATTTAAACTGATGCTTCATTTGTATCACTAACCAAATCTGCTAATCGCAATTAATTATTGTCGCATCATAGAGAAAAAGTTGATAAGTAGCTACACTTAGCACTTCAAAAATTCAGCCTGAATTAGATTAAATTGCAAATGAATACACAACGTGAACAATTGATACAAACATGGTTAACATCTGTACTCAGTTCAGATCAATTTGAAATCAATTTTTTAGCAGGCGATGCGAGTTTCCGTCGTTATGCACGAATTATCTTGAATAATAAAACATTTATGCTGATGGATGCACCTCCTGAGAAGGAAGATTGTCGTCCTTTTGTTGCTATTGATGAATTCTTTGATGTAAATGGTGTACGTGTACCGCACATTATCGCAAAAGACTTAGATCAAGGCTTCCTATTGTTGGAAGATTTTGGCGATGTTTTATTGTCTACCAAATTGACTGATGAAACTGTAGATACACATTATGCACAAAGTTTTAAACAGTTAGTGCAACTTCAAAGCATTGCAGGGGAATCACATTTACCAGCCTATGCTTATGAAAAGCTAATTTCAGAAATGGAGTTACTCACAGACTGGTTATTACCATCTTTAAACATTCAAACCACAGATGAAGAGTCAGCATTAATCAAGCGTAGCTTTGCAATTCTTGCTAATGCCGCTTTGGCGCAACCACAAGTGATCGTACATCGTGATTTCCATAGCCGTAATTTGATGATTCTCAATGGTGAAACGGATCAAGGTGTCATTGACTTCCAAGATGCAGTGATTGGTGCAGATACCTATGATTTGATCTCGATTGCCCGTGATGCCTATGTACAATGGAATCCTGAACGTGTTTATTCATGGTTTAAAGTGTTCTATGACCTATTGCCAGCTTCTGCCAAAGAAGAGCGTGATTTTGAACAGTTTAAACGTGATGCGGATTTTATGGCGATTCAACGTCATATTAAAATTCTTGGCATTTTTGTGCGTTTATTCGAACGTGATGGAAAATCAGGTTATCTCAAAGACTTACCACGTGTGATGTGGTATTTACTTGAAGAATCAAAACCGTATGCAGAACTACAACCATTCATGCAATTTATTCATGCTAGAGTCTTGCCGAAATTTGAGCAGAAATACGGTAAATATGAGGTTGTAGCTTAATGAAAGCAATGATATTGGCAGCAGGTTTGGGCAATCGCATGCGCCCACTCACTTTATACAAGCCAAAGCCTTTATTAGAAGTGGGTGGTAAAGCCCTGATCGTGTGGCACATTGAAAAATTAAAAAATATTGGTGTGACTGAAATTGTCATCAACTCTGCATGGTTGGCTGATATTCTGATTGGTACTTTGGGTGATGGTTCACAATTCGGTGTCAACATTCGCTGGACACGTGAAGAAGAAGGCTTGGAAACTGCGGGTGGTATCATCAATGCATTGCCATTATTAGGTGATGAACCGTTTATTCTGATCAATGGTGATGTGTGGACAACCTTTGATTTTGCATCATTACTCGATGTGAAATTAGGTGATGATTTAGCACATTTGGTTTTTGTGCAAAATCCTGAACAGCATCCGAATGGTGATTTCACACTTGCCAATGGTCGTGCCTATACCTTTGATCAAAACGTAGAAGGTGAAAACCTGACCTATAGTGGTGTTGCGGTTTATTCTCCAAAAATGTTTAAAGGTTTAGAAGCTGGTAAACGTCCAATGTTGCCTTTGTTTAAACAAGGCATGTTGGATGGAAAAATTTCAGCCGAAAAAATGCAAGCAGCATGGGTTGATGTCGGCACACCTGAGCGTCTCACTGCTTTAGATTTGCAAATTAGACAGGGTGTTTATGCCAATTGATGTATGAAACTGTGCATTTAAGTATGAATCTGCATGCTTAAGTGCATATTAACTCATCATTAACTACTGTTCCACGCGCTAGAAATCGGTATACTTCATACAAATTTTTTTGAGATGTTATTGATCATGCATCCATTTTTTCAAGAGTTAAAGCAAGGCAGTATAAAGCTTGGCTTAAATTTGAGTGATGAAGCACTTGGTTTACTGTTGAAGTATCAAGATGCGCTCGTGCTGTGGAACAAAGCCTATAACTTAACAGCCATTCGTGATCCGAAAGAAATGTTAGTCAAGCATTTATTGGATAGCTTAAGTATTTTAAATGATTTACCACAAGGTCGTTTGCTCGATATTGGTACTGGCGGTGGTATGCCAGGGATGATCATTGCATTATGTCAACCTGAGCGCCAATGTGTATTATTAGATTCAAATGGTAAGAAAATTCGTTTTCTTAAACAATTTATTGCAGACTTAAAACTAAAAAATGTCGTCGCAGTTCAGACGCGTGTAGAAAATGAAGATAGCATCAATGAACTCGGGCAATTCGATGTCATTACCAGTCGTGCATTTGCCTCACTCACTGATTTTGTTGCAGCGTCACAACCGTATATGCATGAAAAAAGTATTATTGCGTCAATGAAAGGTTTAGTTCCTTCTGATGAAATTGCTGAATTGAAAGACAAGTTCAGTTGTGACATTGTTGAATTGCATGTGCCAAGATTAGACGAACAACGTCATTTACTTTTATTAAAACAGATTTAAAAACCAGAAGGTTGGGGTTACCATGGCTCAAATTATAGCAATCGCAAACCAAAAAGGTGGCGTAGGTAAAACCACGACAGCAGTAAATTTGGCTGCCTCTTTAGCCGTATTAAAAAAGCGTGTTTTATTGGTCGATATGGACTCCCAAGGTAACGCCACGATGGGGTCAGGCATTCAAAAGAATGATCTACTTTATTCTGTAACAGATGTGTTATTGGGTGAAGTGCCGATTGAAACAGCAATCACTAAAGCAGAAGTCGGCTATAAAGTTCTAGGTTCAAACCGTGATTTAGCGGGTGTTGAATTGGCAATCGCTGAGCAAGAAGGACGTGAATTCATTTTGCGTAAAGCATTGCGTGAAGTTGAAAAAGATTTTGATTATATAATCGTCGATTGTGCGCCAAGTTTAAGCTTAATTACAGTCAATGCTTTGGCTGCTGTAGATGGTGTGATGATTCCGATGCAGTGTGAATATTATGCTTTGGAAGGTTTGGCAGATTTAACTCAAACCATTGATAAAATTCAGCAAGCTTTAAATCCTGAACTTGAAATTATTGGTGTACTTCGTACCATGTACGATGCTCGAAACGCTTTGACACGTGATGTTTCTGAAGAGTTAGAGCAGTATTTTGGCAAGAAGCTTTATGATACAGTGATTCCGCGTAATGTGCGTTTGGCTGAAGCGCCTGCACATGGTTTACCGATTATTTATTTTGAGAAAAGCTCTAAAGGTGCAATTGCATATTTAAATTTAGCGGCTGAAATGTTGAAAAAGAGTAAAGTGAAAAAAGGAAATAAAGCATGACCGTAAAAAAAAGAGGCTTGGCTAAAGGTCGTGGCTTAGATGCGTTGTTAGGGTCAATCCAAAAAGAAAAATTACAGCTTGAAGTTCAGGCGCTAGATCATGGTCAGCTCAAACAAATTGATGTCAATCAATTAAAACGTGGTACATATCAACCGCGCCGTTTTATCAATGAGCAAGATTTACAAGAACTCGCAGCGTCGATCAAAAAGCATGGTGTGATGCAACCGATTGTGATTCGTCCAATCGAAAATGATGAAACACCGTATGAAATTATTGCAGGTGAGCGTCGTTGGCGTGCTGCACAGTTAGCAGGCTTGACGGAAGTTCCTGCAATTGTACGTGATTTAACCGACCAAGTTGCGATTGCTTTGGCATTGATTGAAAATATTCAACGTCAAGATTTGAATCCAGTTGATCAAGCTTTGGCTTTACAGCGTTTTCATGAAGAGTTTGGTTTAAGTCATCAGGAAATAGCGGATACTGTTGGTAAAGCCCGTACCACGGTGAGTAACTTATTGCGTTTACTCAGTCTTGAAGATGAAATTAAAGATTTAATGCAACAAGGTCAGTTGGACATGGGGCATGCACGTGCAATTTTGACTTTGAAAGCCAAAGATCAATTGCAAATTGCAAAAATTGTGATTGAAAAAAGTTTATCAGTTCGTCAAACCGAACAATTGGTGCGCGATTGGAATACACCTAAGCAAGAAAAAGCCAAAGATCCGCAAGCACCCGATGTACAGCAATTGACGCAAAAACTGTCTGAGCGTTTTAGTGCAAGTGTAAAGTTGGATTATAACAAGCAAGGAAAAGGAAAACTTGTGATTAGTTATAACTCATTGGATGAGTTGGATGGAATCTTAAATATCTGTTTAGCAGAACAATAATTTTTAATAAATATTTTTTGGGGGAACTAGGGATGTGGGAACTTGTCAAAGCTGGCGGTTGGTTGATGCTGCCATTGGTTTTATGTTCAATTTTTACCGTTGCGATTTCTATTGAACGATTTATACGGCTAAAACGATCCTTAGTTCTTCCTAAATCATTAATGTTGGAAAAAGGGCGCAGTGTTGATGATGTCTTAGATGAGATGGAGCGTAATTCATCTGCTCGTTCATCATCATTAGGCTATATCTTCAAGGATGGTATTGATAGCTATTCACAAGGTGAAGAATATGCACGTGCGCAAATGGAAGCAACAGCTTCTCGTGAGATTGGTTATTTAGAAAAAAATATCAACTTTTTAGGGACATTAAGTGCTGTAGCGCCTTTATTGGGCTTGTTAGGAACGGTGATCGGGATTATTGAGTCATTTTTAATGATTGATTTGGGTTCTGCGAGTAACCCAACCATGATGATTCCAGGGATTTCAAAAGCGTTAATTACTACAGCAGCGGGGATGCTGATTGCGATTCCTGCGTTATTCGCTTATCGTTATTTTCAGCGTTTGGTACAAGAGTATGTGGCTGAGTTGGAACAACAATCAACCTTGTTTCATGCAGCATTATTTTTTCAAAAGCACCTAGATCAAAATAAGAAGAAAGTGGGTTAAGCACTCGGGGTGTCACATGAAATTTAAACGAAAAACGGTAGAAGATATTCATATCAATCTCACACCTCTGATTGATTGTTTATTGTTTATCTTGGTGATTTTATTATTAACGACGACGTTTAATCAGCAAAGTCGTATTAATCTATCTTTACCCGATGCACAAGGTGTACCACCAAAAGAATATAAAAATAAAATCGAAGTCATGGTAGACTCAACGGGTCACTATGCTGTAAACGGACAGGCGCTTTCAAGCAAAGAAACTGTCGATTTAAGTACTGCGATTAAGCAAGCATCTAATGATAAGCGGGATCTCATGTTTGTGATTGCTGCTGATGCGAAAGCAACCCATCAAGATGTTATTCGTGTCATGGATGTGGCTGGGCAGCTTGGTTTTGTGAATATCAATATCAGTACTAAAGTTCCATCTCGAGGTTATTAATCAGTGAATCAAGACTTTAAGGTCTACCTACGCCTTTTATCCTACCTTAAACCGTATTGGGGAATTGCGTTACTCGTTGTTATTGGATTTGGTATCAATGCTGTGACAGAAATGTCTGTGGCAAAGTTATTGCAGTTTATTATTGATGCAATTCAAAAAGGTAGTCGTGCAGATCTTGATTGGTTTCCGGTTTTAATTGTCTTGTTGATTTTCTTCCGTGGCTTAGGTTTATTCATGGGGGGGTATTACACAGCAGTTATTTCACGAAATCTGATTTTTAGTATTCGCCAAGAAGTTTTCGCTAAGCTCATTCGATTGCCATCACAGTATTATTTAGATAATTCATCTGGTCATATCACAGCCAAAATCATGTATAACGTGGAGCAGTTAACAGCAGCTTCATCTGAATCCTTAAAGACATTGATCCGTGATGGTGCGATCACAATTGGTTTATTGGGCTTCTTGCTTTATACCAACTGGCGTTTAACCCTATGTATTTTTATCTTTTTACCGATCATTGGTTTATTGGTGCGTAAAGCTTCTAAACGCATGCGTAAATTATCCATCCAAGTGCAAAACACGATGGGTGATGTCAACCACATTGTTCAAGAAACCGTGAATGGTCAAGCTGTAGTTAAAAGCTTTGCAGGTGAAGAGAGCGAGCAAAAGCGTTTTTATGACTCTTCGCAAGAGAATTTAAAACGTGGCCTGAAAATGGTGGTGGTGCAAAATTTAAATAGTCCACTGGTTCAATTGGTCATGGCTGTAGCGTTAAGTATTATTATTTGGCTGGCTTTGCGTCCGCAGATTCTAGGTAATACGACTGCGGGTGAGTTTGTCGCTTATATTACTGCAGCGGGTTTGCTTGCGAAGCCGATCAAGAACTTAACAGATATCAATGAGAAGCTTCAACGTGGTATGGCGGCAGCGCATTCGGTATTTGAATTATTGGATCTTCCTCAAGAATCGAATACAGGCACTTTGACCCCGAAATTAAAAGGCGATATTAAATTTGATCATGTTGATTTGATTTATAAAAATCAAGTGAAAGCGATTGATGATTTTACCTTAAATATTCAAGCGGGTCAGACCATTGCCTTAGTGGGTAGGTCAGGCGCAGGTAAGTCTTCATTGGTCAATATGTTGGTGCGTTTCCAAGAGTTTAGCGCAGGGCAAATTTATTTGGACGATCATCCGATACATGATATTGAATTGAGTTGCTTGCGTAAGCAAGTCGCGATGGTGAATCAGCAAGTGGTACTGTTTGATCGTACTGTACGTGAGAATATTGCCTATGGGCAATCCGAAGGTGCAAGCGATGAAGCAATTATCGCAGCAGCTAAAGCGGCTTATGCACATGATTTTATTATGGCTTTACCACAAGGCTATAATACGCCACTTGGTGCTCAAGGTCAGAGTATTTCAGGTGGTCAACGTCAACGTATTGCGATTGCACGTGCAATTTTGAAAAATGCACCGATTCTCATTCTAGATGAAGCAACCAGCGCTTTAGATAATGAATCTGAACACTTTATTCAAAAAGCTTTTGATGAAGCAATGCGAGATCAAAATAGAACCACGATTGTGATTGCACACCGTCTTTCGACCATTGAAAATGCAGATAAGATTGTGGTTATGGATAAAGGGCGTATCATAGAGCAAGGTACACATGCTGAACTTTTGGCACAGCATGGAGCATATTATCAATTGCATGAACGCAATTTTGAGGAATAATCTGATATGTCTATTGCGCAAACCATTCAAGATGCTTGGAATAAACAATCCAAGTGGTTGATTGTCTTGCGCCCATTGTCATGGTTATATCAATTCGGTTTTAGTGTAAACAAGCTACTTTTTAAAAAAGGCTTTAAGAACGTTTACACAGCACCAATACCCGTCATGATCATTGGGAATATTACTGTGGGTGGTAGTGGTAAGACACCATTGTTAATCCAGTTGGTTAAATATTTACAGGCCAATCAAATACGTGTTGGTGTAATCAGTCGTGGTTATGGCGGAAATGGCCCTTTTCCTGCTTTCGTTACTTTAGATTCTGTACCAGATACGGTTGGTGATGAGCCATGTTTGATTGTGCAGTCTACGGATGTTCCTATGGTAGTAGGTTCAAATCGTCAAGAAAGTATAGAGTTATTATTAAAACAACATGAATTGGATTTGATCATCAGTGATGATGGCTTACAACATTGGGCTTTGGATCGTCAAATCGAATGGATTGTTCTTGATAATAATCGTGGTTTAGGTAATCAAAAACTATTGCCAGAAGGCTATTTGCGTGAACCTGTAAGTCGTTTAGCGCAGGGTACAGTGATTGAGCATGCGCACGCTCCAAAATCAGCGCTCAATATGCACTTAGAAGTGGCTGAACCCTATTTGCTGAATCCCTTTTTTGATCAGTCTGAAACCTTTGACCCTAAACAAGATTATTATGCTGTGGTGGGGATTGGTTTTCCGAAGCGTTTTTATACGACACTAGAATCAATGGGTGTCGATCAGTTTCAATGTCATGAATTTCCAGATCATTATGATTATGAAATTGATGATTTGCAGTTTGAAGATACCAATCCGATTATCACGACAGAAAAGGATGCAGTTAAACTGTTACCTTTATTGAAAAAGCACCCTGAATTCAATCGTGAAATCTGGGTTGTTCCAGTCGAAGCAGTTTTGTCAGATGAGTGTTATCAAGTACTCAATCAACAGTTAACTCAACTTGGTATTGATTTAATACAAGGTTATTAAATGAAACATATTGTAATTCCAGCACGTTATGCAAGCTCACGTCTTCCAGCAAAGCCACTATTAAAAATTCATGGTCGTGAAATGATTTTACGTGTGGTTGATCAAGCCCGTAAAGTGCAAGGTTTTGATGATCTCTGTGTGGCAACCGACGATCTGCGTATTGCAGAGGTGTGTCGCGCGGAAGGTGTGGATGTCGTAATTACTGATCCGAATCATCCGTCGGGCACAGACCGTTTGAGTGAAGTCGCTCGAATCAAAGGTTGGGATGCACAAGATATTATTGTCAATGTACAAGGTGATGAACCGTTATTGCCTGCACAGTTGGTGATACAAGTCGCTGAATTGTTAGAGCAAAAGCCGAATTGTTCAATGTCGACTTTATGTGAATCTATTCATCAAATCGACGAATTTCAACGTGACAGCATTGTCAAAGTAGTGATGTCTAAATTCAATGAGGCATTGTATTTCAGCCGTTCACCGATTCCTTATGATCGTGAAGGTGCAAAACTCGCTGAACCTCAATTGCATTTAAATGCATATCGTCACTTAGGTTTATATGCTTATCGTGTGCAACTTCTACAAGAATATGTGACTTGGGATATGGGGACATTGGAAAGCCTAGAAAGTCTTGAGCAATTACGTGTTTTGGAAAATGGTCATCGTATTGCGATTGATATTGCACAAGTAAATTTACCGCCTGGGGTGGATACGCAAGCGGATTTAGATCGTTTAAATGCTTTAGATGTTTCTGTATTTGAATGATAGATTGTCGTGCATTGATAGAGTGTTTTTTGACTTTGGTATTTGGTTTTAAATTTGGTGTAGGGATAATCAGTTGATGGATGCTCAAAATTCTCAAGTTTATCCTTGGCAACAACAGACGTGGGAGACTTTAACTGGTCGCTTCCCGCAACTTGGACATGGCTTATTATTTTATGGTAAAAAAGGTTGTGGAAAACATGCATTTGCACAGCACTTTTTGTCATGGGTTTTATGTTTAAATAAGCAACCACAAGGTGCTTGTGGTGAGTGCAGTAGTTGTCAGTGGCTTAAATCGGATACCCATCCTAACTATGTCAATATCACCACCGATGAAGAGAATAAGAAGCAAAACGCGAAAATTAAGATCGAGAAGATCCGTGATTTATTACCATTTGTGCAACAAACGGTAGATGGTTGGCGCGTGATTGTGATTGAGCCTGCCGAAGCTTTAAATATTGCTTCGGCAAATGCGTTGCTGAAAACATTAGAAGAGCCAGGTGAGCGGGTCTTAATCATTCTTCTTGCAGATCATTATTTAAAACTTCCAGCAACGATTCGCAGTCGTTTACAGCATTTTGCGATGGATCGTATTTTACCTGAGCAATCTTTAGGGTATTTGCAACAGCATTTACCTGTTGAGCAACATGCTAAAATTAATTTATTGATGAATTTATCCAATCAGATGCCATTGCAAGCGATTGAATTGGCGGCGTTGGATTGGATTAATCGTCGTGCAGCATTTTTGCAAGATTGGCAAAAGCTAGTCCATCAAAAAAGTATGCCTTTGCAGTTTGCAACGAAATGGAATAAAGAACTAAATTTTTCTGATTTCATCCAGATGTTTGAATACTTGTTGTCAGATATAATTTGTGTCAAGCTGAATCAAGCTGTAAAAAATCTAGATTTAGATTTTAGTGGAATTGTAGATCAATATAATTTAGAGAAATTATTTTCAATCTATGCTGATTTACAACAAGCCAAGTTAAAAGTTGATCAAAATGTACAAACAAATCTAATTATTGATCAATTGTCGATTCAATTAATGAATGTGACATAAAAACGACGTATTAAAATGAATTAAGGGGAAGATGATTATGCAACCACGTATGGGCGGTTTGATTCAAGTCAATATTGCAGATCGTGCAACTTTACAAGCCAGTTATATGCCATATATTACGGGCGGTGGCTTGTTTGTACCCTCTAAAAACCCTGTGAAAATGGGTGAAGAAATTTTTATCTTGGCGGGGTTGCCTGATCAATCGCAAAAAATTCCATTGACGGGTAAAGTGATTTGGATTTCTCCAAAGCAAAATGGGATGAAACCTCAAGGTTTTGCGATTCAATTGTCAGGTGAAAAAGGTATTGCTTACAAGATTGAAGCAGAGAGATTGCTTGCAGGCAGTATGTCTTTGGATCGACCTAGCTTTACCATGTAAGTTGTTATTTATTTTATTTAAACCAAGTAGGAAATACCGTGTTTGTAGATACACATTGCCATTTGACCATGTTAAACCTTGAACCTTATGCCGGTGATTTAGATGCTGCATTGCAACAAGCGAGGGAAGGTGGTGTATCTAAGTTTATGGGTATTTCTGTAGATTTGGATGATCATATCGCACTTTCTGAAATTGCTTCGCGTCATGCAGATGTCGGTTATAGTGTGGGTGTTCATCCTTGTGAAGATCCAGCGGTGATGCAACGTGCAAGCGTTGAGAAGTTGGTTGAACTTGCACAAGCTGAAAAGGCATGGGCGTTGGGTGAAACAGGACTAGATTATTTTCATAGCACTGATTTTATTCCAGAACAGAAACAATGTTTTGCGCGTCATATTCATGCATCTCAAATTGTTAAAAAACCTGTTGTTGTTCATACCCGTTCAGCGAAGCATGATACAGTGGATATTATCCGCGCTGAAAAATCTACACATGGGATTCTGCATTGCTTTACCGAAGATTGGGAAACGGCAAAAGCCGTTTTAGATTGTGGATATTACATTTCCTTTTCAGGAATTGTTTCTTTTAAAAATGCGCAAGATTTACGTGATGTGGCAAAGCAAGTGCCGCTTGATCGACTATTGATTGAAACAGACAGTCCTTATTTGGCGCCGATGCCCTATAGAGGAAAGTCTAATGAACCAAAATACGTTCCCTATGTAGCCAAAGCCTTAAGTGATGTATATGATAAAACGCTTGAGGAGATCGCTTTCATTACCACGCAAAATTTTGAAAATCTACTTAAACAACAGTAATTAAGACCAGTCAGTATTTGAATATAGACACATCGCGTTAACGGATAAAATAAGTGAGTTTAACTGGTGAAGATGGATCGACAGGCTCAATTTAGAGCAAGAGAAGCTTTAATTTTTCAAGTTGCAGAGCAGTTGCTTCTGGAAAATGGTGAAGCGGGAATGACTTTGGATGCACTGGCTGCGGAGTTAGATCTCGCAAAAGGAACATTGTATAAGCATTTTCAAAGCAAAGATGAACTCTATATTTTATTGATCATTCGCAATGAGCGTATGTTATTGGAAATGGTACGCGACTCAGAAAAAGCCTTTCCAGAGCATTTGGCTTTTTTCATGTTGCATCATTTACACCATCCTGAACGTGCTGTGTTATTTCACCAGATTGAAGAGCGTTTATCGACCACAGGTGTAGGCATTCATCTCTTATTTAATGAACTATATCAAGTACGAAAACAGCGTCTACGTTTGATTATTCGCATGACGGAAAGCTATTTAGAATCACTTCAGAGTGCGATGTCGGTTCGAGATTATTTGGCTTCGATTTGGTCGATTACCCATGGTGGTGCAGCGATTCTCAAT
The DNA here is from genome assembly GCF_004209125.1 of Acinetobacter sp. WCHAc060033. Classification (NCBI taxonomy): domain Bacteria; kingdom Pseudomonadati; phylum Pseudomonadota; class Gammaproteobacteria; order Moraxellales; family Moraxellaceae; genus Acinetobacter; species Acinetobacter sp. WCHAc060033. The sequence continues at coordinate 33,243 of NZ_SGSW01000019.1, forward strand.
TCTAGTTTTTATCAGCGTTATTTAGGGTGTCGAGATACTCTCCGAGTTGCTTTGATTGATCAAGCTTTGGCAATGCCAAAACATCAACAAGCCACAGAGCAGGTTGCTTAAGTCTGATGAAACGCATGCCATTTCCTCATCATATAAAAGGTTTTACCTTGATTGAGGTGATGGTTGTTATCGTGATTATTAGCATCGTTGCTTCACTGATTGTTTTGAATGTAGATGGCTTAGATCAGCGTAAAGCCATGCAAGCTCGTGAAATGTTATTATTGGATTTAAAACAAATCAATCGTGAGGCCAATGATCAATCACGGATCTATGCTTTAGACTTTCAAAATGCGACTGATGTTGCACAGGCACAGTATGGTATTGTTGAATACATTCCGATAAAACAAAATACGCAACAATCCGTACGTGTGATTGAAAATACGCCGTGGAAAGCTGTACCAGAATTTCAAAAACGGACATTGCCTGATCAAGTGTCTGTATCAGTACAAACAGAAGACCATCAATTTAAAAATGCCAATAATGCTGATTTATTAGGAAATAATGCACCGAAGTTGATTTGGTTTGGAAATGGTGAAGCGAAGCCAGCCACGATTCAAATGTACTATCAGCAGAAGCCTGTCGGTGATGTGATACGTGTTGATTATTTGGGTAAAGTCGATGAAGAAAAATAAAGCCTTTACCTTAATTGAAGTTGTGGTCGCTTTGGCGATCTTTGCCGTGGCAGCGATGGCATTAACCAAAGTGGCGATGCAATATACCCAATCGACCGCCAATTCGATTTTAAGAACCAAAGCACAATTTGTTGCGCAGAATGAAATTTCTCGGATGATTATTAACCGTGAAAGGTTAACTGGGACAGCATCAAAACAAATTACGGCACAAGGCGAGACGTGGCAGATTGATAAAAAAGCAGAAGCGACGATTAGCCCTTTGGTGCAGAAAATAGATGTACAAGTCAGTTTATTCGATCCTGATGCGGGCAAAGTCGAAGCGGGAATTACCAATATGGTGTTTTTTAATTATGTGATTAAAGAATAATAATGATCAATAAAACTCAGTCGACGTCCAAGACATCTATAATGAAGATGCAAAAAAAATCAGGTTTTACACTGGTTGAACTATTGGTTGCGATCGCTATTTTCGCTGTACTTTCTGCACTCGGTTGGAAGATTTTTGATTATCTGATTAAAGTCAAAGATCGTAATGCAATGCATGAAGAAAATCTTGGGCAACTACAGGGTGCATATCAACAAATACAACGTGATACATTGCAAATCGTGCCTGTTTCTGCACGTAATGGTGATGAAATTGAACCTGCATTGCGTTTAGATAACCAAAAGTTAGCTTTTAGTAAATCAGGTGTTTCTGATCCATTGAAGCAAGGTTTATCACCTTATGAGCGTGTGGAATATGTCTATAATGGACAGGATAAAAAAATATATCGCTTAAAATATTCAAATTTAAACCGAATCCGTTCAGATCAGCCTCTGTCGAGTGTTTTACTTTCTGATGTAGATCAATATCAAATTCAAATTTTAAATCCCAATGAGACTGATCGCTGGCCTGATGGGGATATAAAAGACGAGAGACAATTGCCACGCGGGATTTTGATGAAAGTCACAATTCGGGATGTTGAATATGAGTGGGTATTGAGCTTGCTCAATACAGATTATTTGCAGGATAAAAAGGATAATTAATTATTTTCCATACTGATGTGATGGTGATGATTGTTGAGGTCAAATATTTATGCAGTTTAAGCAGCAAAAAGGTATCGCACTCATTACGATTTTGGTGATGGTCGCACTGGCGACCATTATTGCTGCAACTATTGCAAAACGTCAAAATTTAACCAATGAAAATACAGCATTTTTAAAACGTCAGAGCCAAGCACTGTTTTATGCGAAAAGTGCAGAGGCATTTTATTCAGAATTATTAGCGCAAGATACCGAAACCAGTAAAGAAGCAGATTATTTACAAGAGACTTGGGCAAAACCAATGCCTGCATTTCCTGTGGAAGATGGTTATGTTTCTGGCACACTTGAAGATGAATCAGGAAAATTCAATTTAAATAGTTTGGTAGATAAAGAAGGAAAGCCAAATCCACAAGCTCAGGCGTATTTTTCAAAACTGTTGGTCAGAGTTGGATTGCCCGCAGAGATTGTGGAAGCGGTGATTGACTGGGAAGATCCAGATAAAGACACGTTAGGTGCAATGGGTGCTGAGGATAGTTACTATCAAGGTTTACCAAATCCTTATTTGGCAGCAAATCGCAAGTTTATGAGCGTTGATGAGTTAAAGTTGGTTCGTGGTTTTGAAAATGAAAAGTTTGACTTAATTGCACCTTATATTTCAGCCTTACCCGATATTGCGACTAAAATTAATATCAATACTGCACCAGCCATGGTTTTGGCTGCGATTGATGAAAAGTTGGATGTCAATACAATACAAACAGCATTAAATGCCAGACAAGAAAAAATGGAATACTTTGCAAATGTAAATGATCTGATGAAAATGCCACCGTTTGATACATTGGTCGCTGAATCTTTCGCAGTGAAAAGTAAAGATGCTTTATTTGATGTGAAAACAAATTATTTTCAAGCCAAAATTGAAGTCATGTTAAGTGAACGCAAGCGTCAATTCACCAGTCATTTAGTGCGTAATGATCAAGGACAAGTCTATATCTATGCACGGAGTCTTGCGCCATTTTAAATAAAATATATATAAATATTTGAATTTATATAAGTTATATTTCTTAATGCAGGGTTGTAGAAAGGTAGGTTTATTTTACTTTTAGCATTAAATAGACTCAAATTAAACTGAAAATCGAATTATCCTTTTTGCCTATTGCATTGAACGCTAAATTTAATGCTCAGGAATTGAGTTTTGCTTTATAATCGAAATTAATTACCGATTTGTTTATAAAATTTGGCTCATGTTAATTCGTAAGTTATTTAAGTTTGAAAATGCACATATCGTGCGGAATTGCACGTCAGATCGTTGCAAACGATCTATCCACGGGCATAGCTATAAAGTTGAATTATTGCTCAAAGCTTCAAAACTTGATCATGGTCAAATGGTGTATGACTTTGGTCTGTTGAAAGGTGTGATTAAAGAAATTTTTGACAGTTTTGATCATGCAATTTGCTTTTGGCAAGATGATAACCCTGAATATATTCAAGCATGTAAAACGTTTAGTGCACGTTGGGTGGCTTTGCCTGTTTCACCATCGGCAGAACAATTTTCGCGTGTTTTCTTCTATTTAGCGCAACAAGTGCTCAAGTCAACCATTACCCAAAATGGTGAAGGCGATGTTGAAGTTTATTCTGTAATTGTGCATGAAACGGATACAGGTTATGCGCAAAGCTTTATTGAAGATATTGAAAATGAGCAAATGGGGTTGTTGAGCTTAGATCAAATTATTTTCTCTGAACAAGTTCAAGCAGAATGGTCTGATTCAGAGATGTATGAAAAATTGAAACAAGGTATTCAATTTCAAAACCCTGAAGTGGATTTGCAAGTTAAAATTTAATTTGTGAATTCTGCATAAATTCACAAATATTGTATATGTTTTATTGGATGTAGAAATTTAGGATGAAAGTTAATGCAGTTGTCTGAACCTGAACAAACAAAATTAAATCAAGTTCGGTTAGATCAAAGTTGGAAAAATGAATTGGCTGAGTTTTTACTGGGTCAAAAGATGGATGCTTTGCGATCTTTTTTGCTTGAAGAAAAAAATGCAAATAAGACGATCTATCCACCGAGTTCACTTATTTTTAATGCATTAGATACCACGCCACTAAACCATGTGAAAGTCGTGATTTTGGGTCAAGACCCTTATCATGGACCTGATCAAGCGCATGGTTTGAGTTTTTCTGTGCAAAGAGGGCTTGCATTACCTCCATCATTGCGTAATATCTTTCATGAATTGAACACTGATTTAGGTGTTCCTGTGTCTCGTCATGGTGATTTGACCAAGTGGGCACAACAAGGCGTGCTTTTGCTAAATAGTGTTTTAACTGTTGAGGCAGGGCAACCGACTTCACATCAAAAACGTGGTTGGGAAGATTTTACTGACTATGTGATTGATGTGTTGAATGAGCGTAAAGAGCATATTGTATTTATACTTTGGGGTGCTTATGCTCAGAAAAAGGGACAACGCATTGATCAAACTAAACATCTGGTTTTAAAAGCTGCACACCCATCTCCTTTAGCAGCAAACCGTGGTGGTTTCTTTGGTTGTAAAGTTTTTTCGAAAACGAATAATTATCTTAAACAAAATGGCATTGAGCCGATTGACTGGCAGCTGGACGCATGACAAATTCTCCCGATACAAATGACTATCACCCAGATCTGATTATTGAAGAAGCGAACAATGGATGGCGAATCATTCGCTTAAATCGTCCTAAGTCGCTTCATGCACTTGATGAATCTATTGTTGCAGCGTTGCTGAAACTGTTTGAGGATTTTCATCATGATGATACGGTCAAAGCAATTTGGTTAGATTCAACCACACCAAAAGCATTTTGTGCGGGCGGGGATGTACGTAAGCTTCGTCAATTGGTGATCAATAATGAAGTTGAAACAGCCAATAAGTTCTTTACCACAGAATATGATTTAGATTTGTTGTTGCATAATTATGCAAAACCAATTGTCGTATGGGGTGAAGGTTATGTGATGGGTGGTGGATTAGGGCTATTCATGGCTGCACCGTTCCGTTTAGTTACCCCTTATTCACGTTTGGCTATGCCCGAAGTGAATATTGGTCTTTATTCAGATGTTGGTGCAACGCGTTTCTTAGCAGATCGTGGTCCGATTGGCTTATTTACCGGATTAACAGGTTCAATCATGACTGCTGCAGGCGGTTATGGAATTGGTTGGGCGACGCATATTTGTGATGCACAGCGTGATACTGTTTTACAGAAGTTATTAGATATTGATTGGGGGCATTATCCAGCTGGAGACTTCCGTGCTTTGGATGATACTTTGAATGGTATGCACCGACCAGTATCGCCAGGACCATTACAAAACTCTTTGGATGTGATTCACAGTGTATGTCGCGGTGTTAATTTTGAACACGATTATGAAGCCATTATTGGTTTAAGTGATGCGCGTAGTGACTGGTTGCGTCAAGCAAGTGAAAATTTACAAAAAGGTTCACCGAGTACGGCGGCAATTACTTGGTTGTTATGGCAATGGGGGCGTCAAGTACACTCATGGGCTGAAGTGTTTGAATTAGAACGTCAAATTTCTGATTGGAAAATTCGTCACCCTGATTTTGTAGAAGGTGTTCGTGCACGTTTGGTTGATAAAGATCTATCTCCTGAATGGGATAAAGTTGAAACACTCACTTTAGCAGGTATTCTTGCGAAAAATCCTCCTGTAACAACGATTGAAAGTTGGAATGAATTACTTCGTCAATACGGTGTTATCTAGGCGATATGTCTGAACAAGAGTTTGATCCGCAAGATCAACAAAAGCAAATTGATGAACAATGGATGCAGCTAGCTTTCGAGCAAGCTGCATTTGCTGCTTCTATGGGGGAGATTCCTGTAGGTGCAATTATAGTCAGTCAAAATAAAGTGATCGGACAGGGCTTTAATCAACCGATTTGTCAGCATGATCCAACAGCACATGCTGAGATTCAAGCAATCCGCAATACATGCCAAAATATTGAAAATTATCGTTTGCCCGATGATGCGACCTTATATGTGACTTTAGAACCGTGCACCATGTGTGTTGGTGCTTTGATTCATGCACGTATCAAACGCGTGGTTTTTGGTGCACTTGAACCCAAGGCGGGTTCATTGGTCAGTAGTCGTCAATTATTGGATACAGGTTATTACAATCATATTTTTCAATTTGAAGGTGGATGTTTAAATGAACAATGTTCAAGCCAACTTTCAGATTTTTTTAAAATGCGTCGTGAACAAAAAAAACAGATGAAGAAGCAACAAATGCAATTTAATCTGATTCAAAAATGAACTAGAATACAGATGATTTTATTGACAATGTGTATTGTCAAAAATGTTTCACAAGAATGCTTTTATGATTTGTAATTTTAAAGCTTAAAAATTAAGGGTATTAAAAATGAATTCGATTCAAGTAAAACAAGAGTTTAATGCACCAATTGATCAAGTCTTTGATTTGTTATCTAAACATGCAACTTATAATGTTGCTTTTGCGCCAATTCAAGTGGTACGTGTTAAAGATTCTGCTGATCCAGAACGTCCGGATGGTTTGGGTTCTGTACGTCGTATGGGTTTTGGTCCAGTAAAACCGATTCAAGAACAAATTACTTATGTGGATACCAATAAGCGCATTGAATATAAGCTCATTAAGAACCCATTGATTAAGCATCATATTGGTATTATTGAGTTTACTGAGCTTGCGCCGAATAAAACACGTGTCGATTATACGATCGAATTACAAGCACGTGCACCATTTGTAAGCAAATTAATACTTGCACAGCTTAAACTAGCGATTACACTTGGCTTTAAGAAACTTGCTAAGACGGTTTAATTGGAAATTCAATGACAATTCAAATTATCACAATTGATGGGCCAAGTGGTTCAGGTAAGGGTACACTTGCAGCGAAACTTGCAAGCCATTATCAATTTCATCTTTTAGATTCAGGCGCTTTGTATCGCTTGCTTGGGTTGTCATTACATCAAAAAGGCTTATTGGATACATTAGACGATGAGTCTGTGCTTCAACAAGGCGTTACAATTGCAACAAATTTAGACATCGTATTTAAAAGCACCGAAAGCGGAACTACAATTTTGCTCGATGGTGAAGATGTGACGCAAACGATTCGTACCGAAAGAGTGGGTGAGTTTGCTTCAAAAGTCGCTGCAATCCCTGCACTTAGAGCAGCTTTGGTTGATCGTCAGCATGCATTTGCACAAGCGCCTGGCTTGGTTGCAGATGGTCGTGATATGGCAACTTCTATTTTTCCTCAAGCTCAAGCTAAAATTTATCTGACGGCTTCAGCAGAGTCACGTGCTGAACGCCGTGTAAAACAGTTGCAGGGGATGGGGCTGGATGTTAAAATAGGCGACATTTTAGCGAATATACAAGCTCGAGATAAGCGAGATATGGAGCGCACAGTCGCGCCACTCAAGCCAGCAGCAGATGCTTATATTATTGATAGTTCTGAATTGAACATTGATGAAGTGTTTAAACTGATGACTGATTATGTCGATGCACACTTAGCTAAATAACTATTTTTGTTTTAAATTTTATTTAAAATCAGCAGAAGCATAGCTTGATCAGTTTTATATGGACTATGTAGATGCTTAACTAAACCGGCCTTGTCTGATCCAAGACCGCTGACTTTACTAGGTATATCATGACCGAATCTTTTGCAGCCCTCTTTGAAGAAAGCGAATCAACTCTCAATATCGACAAAGGTGCCGTTATTAAAGGTATCGTTGTTAGCATCGACTCTGACTGGGTTACTGTTGACACTGGCCTTAAATCTGAAGGTGTTGTTGCACGCTCAGAATTCCTAAACGAACAACGTGAACTTGAAGTAAACGTTGGTGACGAAGTTGATGTTGTTGTTGAAGCGCTTGACAACGGTATGGGTCAAACAGTTTTATCACGTGAAAAAGCAAAACGTGCTGAAACTTGGACTAAACTTGAAAAAATCTTTGAAGACGGCGAAATCGTTACTGGTGTTATCTCTGGTAAGGTTAAAGGCGGTTTCACTGTTGACATCGGTCCAGTTCGTGCATTCTTACCGGGTTCATTGGTAGACACTCGTCCTATCCGTGATACAACTCACCTTGAAGGTAAAGAGTTAGAATTCAAAGTAATCAAACTTGATGCTAAACGTAACAACGTTGTTGTATCTCGTCGTGCTGTTATGGAAGCTGAATCTTCAGCTGACCGTGAAGCGCTTCTTTCTCAATTGGAAGAAGGTCAAACAGTTACTGGTACTATCAAAAATCTTACTGATTACGGTGCATTCGTTGACCTTGGCGGTATTGATGGTCTTCTACATATCACAGATATGGCTTGGAAACGCATCAAACACCCTTCAGAAGTTGTTGAAGTGGGTCAAGAAGTTACTGTTAAAGTACTTAAATTTGACAAAGAACGTAACCGTGTTTCACTAGGTCTTAAACAACTTGGCGAAGATCCATGGTTAGCGATCATGAACCGTTACCCTAAAGGTTCTATCGTTAAAGCGCGTGTAACGAACTTAACTGACTACGGTTGTTTCGCTGAAATCGCTGAAGGCGTTGAAGGTTTAGTACACGTTTCTGAAATGGATCACACTAACAAAAACATCCACCCATCTAAAGTTGTTCAGATCGGTGACGAAGTTGATGTTATGGTTCTTGAAGTTGATGAAGAACGTCGTCGTATTTCTCTTGGTATTAAGCAAACTCGTGCTAACCCATGGGAAGAGTTCTCTAAAGCTCACGACAAAGGTGAAAAAGTTTCTGGTACGATCAAGTCAATCACTGACTTCGGTATCTTCATCGGTTTACCTGGCGGTATCGATGGTCTAGTTCACTTGTCTGATATTTCTTGGAACGAACAAGGCGAAGAAGCAATTCGTCGTTACAAGAAAGGTGACACTGTTGAAGCGGTTATCTTGTCTGTTGACGCTGAAGGCAACCGTATCAGCCTTGGTATCAAACAAATGAACAGCGATCCGTTCAATGACTTCTTAGCTGCTAACGAACGCGGTGCGTTGGTTAAAGGTACAGTAACTGCAGTTGACGCTAAAGGCGCAACGATTAAGTTAGCTGACGAAGTTGAAGCTTCTTTGAAAGCATCTGAAATCAACCGCGACCGCGTTGAAGATGCAACTAAATTCTTAGAAGTTGGTCAAGAAGTTGAAGCGAAAATCATCAACGTAGATCGTAAATCACGTTCTATCAACTTGTCGATCAAAGCGAAAGACGAAGCTGAAGAGAAAGAAGCTGTAGCTAACCTTAAAGTTGCTACAAACGGTCAAGACAATGGTCCTAAGACTATTGGTGATTTGATTAAAGCTCAAATGAACCACTAAGTTATTGTTAAGAAGTATTATTTAATGTAATTAATTAATATTTTTTATTCAAATACTGTAAAAGGTAGCGTAGTATATGATGACTGCGCTACCTTTTTGTATTTAAAAAGGATATTATCTAGTGTATGTCAAATAGCATTAAAATTAATGAGGTCTTAAATGACAACTGAAGCACTTAATAAGTCTGACTTAATAGAAAGAATTGCTCTAAAAAACCCGCATTTAGCAGAGCCTTTAGTCGAAGAAGCTGTTAAAATAATGATCGATCAAATGATTGCATCATTATCTGCTGATGATCGTATTGAAATCCGTGGATTTGGTAGCTTTGCATTACACCACCGTGAACCACGTGTAGGTCGTAACCCTAAAACTGGTAAATCAGTTGAAGTTGCAGCAAAGGCTGTACCTCACTTTAAACCAGGTAAAGCACTACGTGATGCAGTAAACGAATCTGCACAATAAGTAAAATTCGAATGGGGTGATTATGCGCTATTTCTTAGTTGCATTACTTTTAGTAATCTTTGGCTATGCTTTAGCATTGGTCCTACAAAATCCAGCTGAACTGCCAGTAGATCTATTGTTTACTCAAGTACCAGCAATGCGTTTGGGATTATTGCTTTTATTAACTTTAGTCCTCGGAATTGTTTTGGGATTATTGTTAGGTGTACAAATTTTCCGTGTTTTTCAAAATGCATGGGAAATTAAACGTTTACGAAAAGATATTGATCATCTCCGTAAAGAACAAATTCAGACTGCACAGTTGGCTGCCGCTGAAGCCGCTGCAAATGCACGTCATGAAAAGACGGTGTTAGATATTCAACCTGAAAGTAAGAATTCTAATCCTCTTTAATCTGTATGCTAAAAATGCGTTTAACTGTCTTGGTTAGGCGCTTTTTGCATTTTTAAAAGCCATAATTTAGAAGCTGTAATTTAATAGCTATAGTTTAATTGTATAAATCTACACATTGTCGTGACCAATGTTGCGATCAGAATAATACTAATCAGTGAATAGTTCTTCCAGATCAAATACAATGCAACCAATACACCTGCAATTTTAGCAAAGTCTGTAAATACGCGACCTTCAAAAAAAGTACTTAATACTGCAATAGAAAAAAGTAAAGTAGTTGCTGCATCGTTAAATAACTGCTCTTGTCGCTTACTGATTGAGAAATATTGGTGAAAGGCAAGTCCAGAATATCGAATTAAATAAGTGCCTAAAGCAAGTATCATGATGCCAATAAAAATGATGAAGTGTTGATTCATATTATTTTCTCCTTGCTAATAGAGCAAAAAGAGACATTAAGATTGGAATACCTGTAGGCAAAAATGGGACTGTACCCACGCTGATCACAGCGCCAAGCATTGCTGATTGACGAGTCTCTTTTTGTTTTAGCGACTTAAAGGTTAGAGCAAACAATACAACTGGAAAAATGGTGTCTATTCCCAATATTTTTGTATAAGCAAAATGACTTCCAGCAAAGTAGCCAGCTAAAACACCAATTGGCCAAGCGAATAAAATTCCAATGCCACATAACCAATAAGCACACCGTTTAAGCTCATCAGTGGGTTGCGTTAAACCGAATAATACACTTTCATCATTCATGATATGTGTAGCAAAGTACTTGAACTTATTATCTTCAATAAAATGCTGGATGGCTAAACCAAAAGGTAGATGACGTAAGTTAATGAATAGACCTGCTATGGCAGCCGTAATAGGACTACTGCCAGAAGCAATCATGCCAATAAAGGTAAATTCAGCAGCGCCAGCTAAAACTAAACTCGAAAGTAGTAGTGGTATCCAAATAGGTAAATGGTACGTTACAGCAAGTGAACCGAGTGACATACCGATGAGTGCAGTTGCAAAACAAATGATTGCAATTGATTTAATCAGGGGCTTGGGTAATTTAATAAATTCTTTATACTTCATCTGGCACAACCTAGTTATTTGTTGAATTGTTCGTTATATCAAACAAGTGTTTTTTATATTAGAGTGTTTGTTTTTGTTCGTCAAATCGAACGATTGTATTTTTTGGAAGAATAATGTCGATACCGATAGAAACCATTGCATTAAATTTGCAGAGAGAAAGGAAAAATGCTGGATTATCTTTAGGAGAAGTTGCTAGGCGTGCAGGAGTTGCCAAATCTACGCTTTCACAGCTTGAGTCTGGACAAGGTAATCCAAGTTTAGAAACCTTATGGGCATTATGCGTAGCCTTAAATATTCCTTTTGCGAAATTAGTAGAAACACAAACTCAGTCTGCACAAGTCATTCGTTATGGAGAAGGAGCTTCGGTTACTTCTGAGGTCGCACATTATCAAGCTGTTTTGTTAGCGACTTGCCCGCCCAATGCGAGACGCGATATTTATATTTTAACGACTCAGCCAGGTGAACCGCGCTGTAGTCAACCACATCCTACTGGCAGTGTAGAACATATTATTATTATGCAAGGGTCAGCCAAAGTAGGTTTAACGAATAGTTATGAAACTTTAAAAGCGGGGGATTATATGTCCTATCCTGCAGATCAAGCACATATATTTGAAGCTTTAGAACCTGATACGCGTGCAATTTTGATTTCTGAGCAACGCTAATACAATTTGTAGAGTTAATCCTGTGTTTTTTGACAAAGTTGGTTTTATGCTTAAGTTAATCGCTTTATAATGTGCCCAATTTTATGTGATGGAACTGAGATCTGTGAGTATTATTGTTGCCTTAGATGCAAAAAGCCAATATGACGCCCTAACAATTGCTGATCAACTTGATCCATCACTTTGTCGTTTAAAAGTAGGTAAAGAATTATTTACTCATGAAGGTTCTTCTATTGTTAAAGCATTACATGATCGTAACTTTGAAGTTTTCCTAGATCTTAAATTCCATGATATTCCAAATACAACGGCTCAAGCTGTATGCGCTGCTGGGGATATGGGTGTATGGATGGTGAATGTACATGCATCAGGTGGTCGTAAGATGATGGAAACTTGTGTTGAACGTTTAAAAGCAGGAAATTACAAGACTCAACTGATCGCTGTAACTGTGTTAACGTCTATGGGGCGTGAAGATTTACGCGATATTGGTTTAGACGTTGAACCTTTTGAGCAAGTTAAGCGATTGGCTAAATTGACTCAAGAAAGCGGTTTGGATGGTGTTGTATGTTCTGCACAAGAAGCGAAAATGTTACGTCAAGATTTGGGTCAGGACTTTGCTTTGGTGACGCCAGGCATTCGTCCAGCAGGTTCAAATGCAGATGATCAAAAGCGTATTGTGACACCAAACCAAGCGATGCAAGACGGTTCTACGCATTTGGTGATTGGTCGTCCGATTACACAATCAGCAAATCCAAGTCAGACTTTGAAAGATATTTTAGCGACTTTGTAATTTAGTCTGCTTATTATTTGACATTCAAAATTCAAATGCATCGTTAAAGTTGATGTATTGGGTTGCTTAAAAAGCTTTTCAATTGAGTAGACAATTGGAGAGCTTTTTTATATTGTGCTGATCAGAAGAACTTTTTAATAATAAGCTAATCTTGGGTGAATAATGTCTACTGATTCTGAAAAAAATGTACCAGTACAAAGTGATGTTAATCAAGTTGATCATGTTGTGCCATTAGAAAATTTAGAGCAGGAACAGGAAGAGCAACAAAATCAGCAAAGTGATTGGACTTCTGGAATAGATGTTGTGGAATTGGGCTCAACTGTTTTAGATGCTGTAGGAGATTTGCTGAGTGGTCTTGATATAGATTTTTAGTACAGTCATATTTACGAGATTATAGAACTTCTGAATCACTAAATTTTGAATAAAAAAAGGAATGATCAAGTTTTGATAATTCCTTTCCATTCTATTATTTCAGCATTTATAAGGCAGCCAAGACACTGACGACAATAGGTGCAAGAACTGAAAGCACGAAGCCACTGACCATTGCGTGTGGAATAAAATCATTACCACAGGCTTGTTTAACCATAGGGAGTGTAACGTCCATGGCTGTTGCTCCTGCAGAAGAAATTGCAGAGCGTGGATAGCGCCAACCGATAATATACATAAATAAAATCGCAAAGATTTCTCTGAATAAATCATTCATCAAAGCGATACTCCCCAAGTGAGAATTTTTTAACTCTGTGATCACAATACCTGTCATTGAGTAAAATCCGTAACCTTGTGAAAGCATAACAAGGTCTTGCATGCTGATATTTTTTAACATAAAAAATGCTGCAACCGCACCCAGTAAAGACCCGATGATACATGCTAAAGGAACAAGCATGATTTTCCAGTTGAGCCAAGACTTGTCTAAAGGTGAATAGGCTAAATCTAACCCGATCAGTAACATATATACCAATAATAAATGCCACGTGCTGACATGTAATGGGAATTGGAAAGAGTGCGCAAGTTCAGCCACGCCATAGCCAGCGGCAAGAGCAATAAATGCATAGCTGATATTCAGTAATGAACCCATTAACAATTCAGCAGACACTTTCCCCTGAGAGGGTTGGTAACCAATCGCTTTAAATAGCAAATAACAGCACAAAAAAGCACCTATGGACGTTGTTAGAGCGATGGTGATTGAACTTGTTAAAATTTGCGCAGGGCTGGCAATATTATGAATAGTTTGAGAAAACTCAATCGCAATTGCAATAAGTAGCACATAAGTAAAATAAGGTAATATTTTAAAAGCAATTTTTTCAATACTCTGCGGAATACGGCGAGCGAGGATAAAACCTAGAAAAAGGCAGAATAAAAGTTGGAATATAAGCCAAAGAGATTGCATGAAAAATAGATAGGCAATGAATACCTATCTATTATAGCTGAATTAAAAGTGTAGCCTAAGCAGCTTTTGATTTTTTCTTGCTTTGTGACATTGTACCTAGTAGGCGATAATCAGCAGGGTTGGCCTTACGGGTTTGTAGCCAAAATTTCCAAGTATACGTTGGCCAAAGTGAGAAGTTTTTTCCTCCATCTTGTTGATACCAACTGACACAACCAGATTGCCAAACTGTGCCTTCAAGCTTTTTTTGTACATCTTCATTAAACTGGTCTTGAACATTCGCTTTGACTGCGATGGCTTGGGTCTTGGTTTTTCCTACCATTTGCATCAATTGTAAAATGTAATTGACCTGAGATTCGATCATGAAAATAACCGAATTATGTCCAAGCACTGTATTTGGCCCTAATAGTTGAAATAAATTAGGGAAACCCTTGGTACACACGCCATAGAAACTTTCAGCTCCATCTTTCCACGCATCTTTCAGTTCAAGTCCATTTTCACCATAGCATTCAAATGATTTTAAATAGATGCGAGGGTCTGTAATGAAGCCTGTACCATAAATTAAGCAATCGATTTTACGCTCTTTACCATCTTTTGTGATGATGCCATTCTCGGTCAGCTCTTGGATTGCATCAGTTACTAACTCGACATTTTTACGATTAAAAGTTGGGAAATATTTATTTGATACTAAAATACGTTTACAACCCATCACATAATTTGGGGTGAGTTTTTTGCCCAAAGCTTTGTCTTTGACTTGGTAGCGAATAAAAAGCTCACCAGCTTTTTGCATATATTTCATGGCGGCAGGTTTGACAATTGGAACAACTCGGGATTCATTTGACCAATATAAACGAGCACGGTGTAGTTTTGTAAACCATTCAAAACGATTAAATAATTTTTTATCTAGGGCATTATAGGCACGTTCGTCACGTGGAATCACCCAAGCAGGGGTACGTTGAAATACATATAGGTTTTCGACTTTGGGTGCAATTTCAGGAATATATTGAATCGCACTACCGCCTGTACCAATTGATGCTACATTCTTTTGGTTCAAATTATAATCATGGTTCCAATGTGATGAATGAAATACTTCACCTTTGAATTTTTCTATGCCTTTAATGTTTGGAATTTGTGGCACATGTAAAGGCCCTGAGGCGAATACAACAAATTGAGCATCAATTTTTTGTCCATTTTTTAAAGTTAAATGCCAATTGAAATGATCTTCGTCATATTGGGTTGAAACGACTTCTTGATTGAACTGAATATATTTTTTTAAATCATAGTCATGGATTAAATCTTGAATATAATCATAAATTTCAGGTGCTTCCGCATAACGCTTAGACCAATCGGTTTTAGGTGCAAAAGATAGAGAGTACATGTGTGATTGCACATCACAGGCAGCGCCTGGATATTGATTTTCACGCCAAGTGCCACCAACAGCATCGGCTTTTTCGAGGATAATAAAATCGTGAATATTCGCCTGTAAGAGTCGAATAGCCATAGCTAAACCACCAAAACCAGAACCAATGATTGCGACTTGTGTGGTTTGTGTTTTCACAACATTCGTCGAGATATCGTCCATTTTTTATTTACTCTAATTTTTCATTTTGCCTAGAATATCGACTTTTATTGATTTGGAATATGATAGCTCTGACAGAAAAATTGATATATTCGGCAATTTTCAATATTTGGTCTTTGTAGTAAAACATCTGTGTAAAAATGAAATGTTGAAAAAATGAAACGATCAATTCTCGGCTTAATGTATTTAATTCATGGTATGCGTAATGCAGGAATTGACGTGGATTCAAGATTGAATAGTATTGGGATTAAGGCGGATGCGCTTGATCCAAGCTCAATCATTCATCCAAGTTTAGAATGGGATATTCTCAAAGTTGTCGGTGTTGATGTTGCGCCTGAAAAAGGTTTGTTCATTGGGCAGCATTATTCTTTGGCAGGTTATGGTCCTTTGCTTATGCTGTTGGTTACTAGTCGTACTGTGAATGATGCAATTAAAAATGGTATTCAATATCAAGGCTTGACCTATTTATATGGTGTATTGGGTTTAGAACAGGGGAACCATCAAGTTGCATTGACTTATGCACCTGTTGATCTCGACACTGAAATGGGGTTGTTGCGAGCGCAATGTGAAATTTCAGGGACTTATAAGTTCTTAGATGATATTTATAGAATGATGGGATTAACAGTTCCAAGTATTCGGATTGAATTGCCTTTTCAGCAACCACAAGATCCTCAAACCTTAAAGCAATTCCATGACTATTATGGTGCAGATCTACATTTTGGTTGCAGTAAAGCAGCTTTTTGGATGAATGAAGATGTAGTGCAACTGCCGATTCCATCTGCGGATCTGATTACGCATCGTGTGTATGAAGCTAAGTGTATTGCTGAAATTGAACGTTTAAATGCAGAAGAACAAAAGGTTGCGCCTTTGATTCAACGTGTAAATGATTATTTAGAATTACAACAGGGCATTATCCCTTCGATGGCAGAAGTGTCTCAGGCATTGAGTATTCCTGAGCGAACTTTACGTCATCAGTTACAACAGTTAAACACCAGTTATAAACAGATTCGCGAACAACTCATTATGAACAAGGCACTCCGTTTAATTGAATATAAAGAATATTCAATTGAGGTGATTGCTGAATTGTTGGGTTATTCTGAACCAGCAGCATTTAATCATGCATTTAAACGTTGGTTTGGGCAAAGCCCACGTCAATATGGTAAATAATTGGTGATGATATGTAATTTATGTACATAATAATGCCAAAGTTTTATTTATCGAAAATGAATATTCGCTATACTTCCATTAGCCTTTAAAAGTAACAAAACCATATGTCTGATCACAATTCAAATCCTACCTCGTTTACTCCTGTATCACCTGCTGAGCGTTATGCCAAAGCTTTATCCTCTGGGCAGTTTTTACCAGATGATGCGCAAGCTGAAGCTGTGCATGAGTTAGAGCGTGTCTGGCAAGAGTTGATTAATCGTTATAAAGCATCGAAAAAGGCATTTCGTCGTTTCCGTCGTCAAACAGCACCAAAAGGCGTGTACATGTGGGGTGGTGTAGGGCGTGGTAAAACATGGTTAATGGATCAATTCTTTGATTCGATACCATTTCGTCGTAAAACCCGTATGCATTTCCATCACTTTATGCAGTTTGTTCACAAAGAGTTGAATAAATTATCAGGTCAACGTAATCCGTTGGATATTGTGGCAGATCAAATCTATAAAGATGCTGTGGTGATCTGTTTCGATGAGTTTTTTGTGTCGAATGTGACAGATGCAATGATTCTCAGCGATTTATTCCAAAAGTTATTCAACCGTGGCATTACATTGGTGGCAACATCAAATATTGCTCCAGATGGTTTGTATAAAAATGGCATCCATCGTGATCGTTTTCTTCCAACCATTGAAATGGTGAAAACTCATTGCGCGATTTTGAATGTTGATGCAGGTGTGGACTACCGTTTACGTGTTTTGAAGCAAGCACAGTTATTTAAATCGCCATTAAGTGATGACAATAAAGTGTGGATGGCAAAGCGTTTTACTGCTTTAACCACTTCTCAAGTAGTCTCGGAAGAACCGATTAATATTAATAATCGTGTTGTTGAAACACTCGGGCATACTGAAGATGTATTGTGGTGTGACTATCGTGAATTGTGCTTAAAACCACGTAGCCCATCTGATTTTATTGAAATTGCTAATATTTATAATACAGTTTTAGTGAGTAATGTACCGCATTTAACAGATTTACTTTCTGAGGGAACACGTCGTTTTATTTATTTGGTCGATGAGTTTTATGATCGTGGCGTGAAGTTATTATTGACTTCGGAAGATTCAATTATTGAGATCTATGACGGTGAAAAACTTGCCTTTGAAATTGAGCGTACTCGTTCGCGTTTACTTGAAATGCAGTCAGATGAGTATTTACAGTCTGAACATCGCTTGATCAAAGGTGATAGTGACTTAGCAGTGGAATAAACACTTAAGCATTGTGGATTGCTAAGTAATTGATTTAAAAAGCGACCTAATGAGGTCGCTTTTTTTATGTATAAATGATTTAGATTAACCCACTTGAATTTCAGTATTGGGATGACTAACACGACTTTTATTTGGTGTCGCAATCAAATATGCAAGTGTTAAAGGTCCCAAGCGACCTGCAAACATTAAGCATATCAAAGCAATTTGACTTCCCGCATGTAAATCTTCAGTGATGCCCCGTGATAAACCAACGGTACAAGCAGCGGAAACGGCTTCAAATAATAAGTCTAAAAATTTCTTATTCGGCTCTAAAACCAATAGGGTAAAGAAACCAATGAGAATGAGTAATGATGTGATAGAAATGACCGCCAGTGCTTTAAAAGTGGCTTGGTGTGAGACAGAATGACCGAATACTGTAATTTCAGATGAGCGTTTTAGGAAAGAGCGTACACTTAAAATCATGATGATAAATGTACCAACTTTAATCCCACCTGCGGTACTGAGTGATCCACCGCCGATAAACATTAACACCATCGTGATAAGCGTTGAAGCATTGGTCATGCTACTGACTTCTAAGCTGTTAAAGCCTGATGAACGTGGTACTGTGGCATGGAACCATGCATTTAAAGCCTGATCACCCACGGACATCGGTGCGAGTGTTAAAGGGTTCGATGCTTCTATTGACCAAATTACAATGAATGCAAATAGGTTTAAACCTGCAATGGTTGAGAGGATTAACTTGCTATTTGTTGAAAGTTTTTTCCAACGTTTGGCACGTTTAATATCCATTAGTACGACAAAACCAATACCACCGATGATATACAGCAAACTAATCGTCAATGTGACCATGTATTGGTCAGAGAAGCTCATTAAGCTATTGGGAAATAAAGAGAATCCACCGTTATTAAACGCTGAAATACTATAAAACAAGGCGTAAAAGAAAGCACGATCAAGGTCATAATAGTTTGACCACGCCATGGTTAAGATCCCTGTACCAATGGCTTCAAAGAACAATGAGTAGAGGAAAACTCCTTTTACGGTAAATGTTGCTCTGGCTAAACTGGTTTGCCCGATGGTTTCTTGCGCCATAATTTGCTGTTTAAGTCCAACTTTGGATGAAAGACTTAGTGCAGCCAAGATCGCAAAGGTCATGAAACCCAAACCACCACATTGGATGAGGAGCATGACCACCACTTGTCCAAATGTTGTCAGTGAGTCGCCAATATTGACCACAGATAAGCCTGTAATTGTCACAGCAGAAGTTGCGGTAAATAAGGCATCAAGCCATGACAAATCACCTTTATGGGAAAAAGGGAGTTTGAGCAACAATGTCCCAATGACGATGAAGCTTAAAAAACCTAAGGCAAGTAAACTCGGTGGGCTGAGATTAATGCGATTATGATTTTTATTGATCAGTTCTTTTCTAGATAGACGCATAGTAACAACTATAAGAAACGAATTGAAAATTGTCTTAACATTTCTACAGGGCCTTCCAAAATCAAAATATCTTTTTCTTGTAAAATGGTTCCAGGTGCAATCTCATAAAGTACATGAGAGCCACGCTGTAGTAATAGTGTTTTAATTTCAGGTGTATTTTCCATCACCGTTTGGAACTGAGCACCTTGTAGATTTGCAGCAATTTCAATTTTGACAATATAGCGATCATTATTCAGCGCCATATAACGTCGAACCATTGGATAGCTCAGATTCTGCGCGATGCGAATGCCCATGTCTTCTTCAGGGTGAATGATTTTAGTAATCCCTAGATGTGACAAAATCATATGATGTGACTTAGATTTTGCTTTCACAAATATTTTATCAATGCCTAAATTTTTTAGATGAAGTACACATAAAATACTGGCTTCAATGTCATCACCAATCGCAACAACAACAGCATCACAGTTTTTGACATTCAGTTCTTCTAGGACATGTTCATCTGTTGCATCTGCTATTACCGCATGACTAATTTGATCTGCAATATTTTCTACATTTTTTTTCAGTGTATCTATACCAATCACATCGTGATTTAAGTTAGTAAGCTCTAATGCAACCGCTTCGCCAAAACTACCTAAACCGATGACAGCAAACAGTGCCATTTTAAATCCTTATCAATGCACAAGATTTGTGTGACATTATCATATTCAATTTTTATATATTTTATATTTAAACGATTGCATCGCCAATCTGAAAACGAAGAATAAAGTTGGATAATGTAAAAAAACTCAAGCAGACGTCATAAAAACTTAAAATTTGCCCCGTAATATAAAAATCAAAGCAAAAATAGATCTATGCCAAGTCATGGCGGAATGTAAGTAGAAAAAAATGGACGATAAAAAAATTTTCAAAATCCTGCAACATTGGTTTCCTGAGTTGCAGCAAAGAGATATTCCCAAAAAGAAAAATCGTAAAAGTTTTGACGTTTTTCTAGATTGGCTTGAAGCTGAAAAGTTTGGTGGGCGCTTTCGTGCCTATTTAATGAAAATAGATCGAATGAAATTTCAGGAAAATGAAATTGAGAGAAGTGCGATTTTCCATGAATATGCAGTTGATAGCTCGAATCTTCAGACTCAAATACGCGAGCGCACAAAACCTCTATTTGAGCATTATGAACAACATAAAGAAGTAATAGGGCGTTATTACAATGTACAAGATCAAGTTTATGACATTGTTTTTGAAGAAATATTAAAAGTTGCAAGGCAACATGATTATGAGTTGTTGCTGATCTATGCTGAAGACTATCATTGGTTACTTGTACCCAACCAAGACCATAAGATTGAAAAATTCTGTAAACATTTCAATAAACAATTTCATGATCAAGACGTGAGTATTGAACACTATGCCTTATTCGATTGCTCAAGATCGACTTAATATTTGATTCTTTGAGGTTTTTTAAAGTATAGTTTTATTTTCTTTTTTAAATTGAACAAACAATGGATGATAAAAAGATATATCAACTCTTACAAGCGTGGTTTCCAGAGTTGGAGTCGCTGAAAATTCCAAAGAAAAAAATGAGAAGGGATTTTGAAACTTTTTATTATTGGTTGTCCCCTCAAGATATTACTGAGCCTACGACTGAAGATGATCTTCAAGAATATAAATATCGTGGGTATTTCTTAAGTATTGACCGTGATCAGCATTTTGATAATGGTATTGAGGTTTGTGCTTTATTTCAGGATTTAAATGTAGATGTTGAAGCAATACAAAATAGGATCGAGTTGAGGACAGCACCATTATTCGAACATTATGAAAAATATAAAGATTTAATTGGTAATTTTTATGCTTTACGAAGCCATGTTTACGATATTGTTTTGGAAGAAATTTACAACGAGGTGAGAAAGCACGGCTATCGAATGTTGTTGATTTACGCATCTGAACAGATTTGGATGGCTGTACCAGATCAACCGAAAAAAATAGCACAATTTATAAAGTTATTTCGTAAGCAATTTATTGGATCGCGTCCATCTATCGAATATTATGAACGATTTAAACCATTCAATTTGAGTAGTTTTTTGTCAGATGATGATTGATAGTCCAAGTTAAAAATACTTAGATATCTCAAGCTCTATTTGACAAGAGCCTGAGATACATTGGAAGACAAATTTATTTTAAGAAACGCTGATAACCTAAGTTATTGGTAATTTCCTGATATGGATAAGTGATCGTTTCTAAAGTCTCGATCAAACCATCTGGATTTTGTTGTGCATCTTCTGCATCCAAGCCCACCAATACACGACCTTCCGCAGCACCGTGGTTACGGTAATGGAATAGGGTAATGTTATGCGTTGGTCCTAGACGTTCTAAGAAAGTCAGTAATGCACCAGGACGCTCAGGGAATTCGACACGGAATAGACGTTCATTTTCAATATTTGCATGACCACCAATCAAATAACGAATATGTAGTTTAGCCACTTCATCATCTGATAAATCATCTACGTCATAATGCATTTTTAGTGCTTCATAAATGTCATGACGTTCTTTGTCACCCGATTTTAAGCTAATACCCACAAAAACTTGTGCTGCAGAAGAACTGCTCGCACGATAGTTAAATTCAGTGATGTTACGACCTTGTAAGGCACGGCAGAAGTTGAGGAATGAACCTTTTTCTTCAGGAATGGTCACAGCAAAAATCGCTTCTTTACGTTCACCAAGTTCAGTACGTTCTGCGATATAACGTAAACGGTCAAAGTTCATGTTGGCACCACAAACAATCGACACCATATTTTTATTTTCTAAACCATGTTCAGCAACGTATTTTTTAATCCCTGCCAAAGCCATTGCACCCGATGGTTCAACGATGCTACGACATTCGTCATAAGTATCTTTGATCGCAGCGCAGATTTCATCGGTATTCACAAGTACAACATCACGTTCAACAATTGGACCTGAGTTATCTGATTTTTGTAATTGAATGACTTCAAATGGTTTTTCACCAATTTGCGCAACAGCTGTACCATCGGCAAATAAGCCAACAGTGGGTAAAATCACACGTTCATTTTGCTCAAAAGCGGCTTTTAAACATGCTGATTCATCATATTCCACAGGAATGACTTTGACATGTGGTGCGACATCACCCAAATAAGCAGCGACACCTGCGATTAAACCACCACCACCAACGGCGACGAATACATAATCGACATCACGCCATTGACGTAAAATTTCATTTGCAATCGTCCCTTGACCTGCCATGACCAATTCATCATCGTATGGTGGAATAAAGGTCATGCCTTCATCGGCAGCACGTTGAATTGCATATTTATTGGCAACATCAAAAGAATCGCCGTGTAGAACAACTTGACCACCCAAACGTTTTACGGCTTGAACTTTAATATCAGGTGTCGTCTTTGGCATCACAATAATGGCGGTAATACCCAACTTTTGACCAGATAGTGCCACGCCTTGTGCATGGTTACCCGCAGAAGCAGTAATAACGCCACGTTCCAACTGAGATTTCGGTAATTGACTGATGCGGTTATAGGCACCGCGCAGTTTGAAGGAAAAGACAGGTTGCAAGTCTTCGCGTTTGAAGCGAATGTTGTTGTTTAGTTTTTCACTAATTCGTGGCGCTGCTTCGAGTGGGGTTTCGATCGCAACGTCATAGACCGTTGCCTGTAATATTTGTCGAACCAAACGAGACAGCATGTTAATTTTCCATATAACAGTTTAAAATGAGCATTGATTGTAACAAACCCCTGCGCATTTGCGATTTAAAATTATGCGAAATGTGCAGAAATTTGAAAATTTATTGAGAGATGTCATGAGTCTTTATGCTACCCAAGATGAGAAAAAACAAGCAGCAGCCAAAGCTGCTTTAAAACACTTACCAAAAGGGGGCATTTTGGGTGTAGGTACAGGCAGTACTGTGAATTTCCTCATCGAGCTTTTACCTGAGCTACAACTTGAAGCTGCGGTGGCAAGTTCTGAAGCAACTGCACAACGTTTAAAAAAACTTGGCATCGAAGTGGTTGATATGAACCATGTAGGCGGTTTAGATGCTTATGTGGATGGTGCTGATGAAATTGATCGTCACATGCACATGATCAAAGGCGGTGGTGCAGCATTAACCCGTGAAAAGATTGTGGCTTCAATTGCAAAAAAATTCGTTTGTATCGTGGATGACTCTAAATGGGTTGAGCAACTTGGACGTGAATTTCCGCTTCCTGTCGAAGTGATTCCAATGGCACGTTCTGCTGTAGCGCGTAAAATCGTATCACTTGGTGGTGATCCTGTTTACCGTGAAGGTGTGGTAACGGATAACGGCAACGTAATTTTAGATGTATTCAATTTAAATATTTTGAATGCTTTAGAGTTAGAAAAAACCTTGAATGATATTCCAGGTGTGGTATGTAACGGTATTTTCGGGATTAATAAAGCGGATATTGCTGTTGTTGCGACTGACAATGGTATTGAAGAACGTACTGCGGTTTAATATGTTGAAAGTTCCTTCTCCCTTTGGGAGAAGGCTAGGATGAGGGCAAAGAAAACCTCTCCCTAACCCTCTCCTGAAAGGAGAGGGAACTCCAAATCTGATTATAAATTTTTAGAATAAATGACCCCAAACCTCCCCGAAATCCAAATCACTCATCATGCACGAGCAACTCGATTACGCTTACGTGTAGAACCCACTCAGATCAAATTAACTGTACCTAAGTTTTGCACCAAACGTCAGATTCAGGATTTTTTAGCTGAGTCTAAACAATGGATGATTGAAACTTGGCAAAAACAACAAGAAAAAGCAGGGCACTTAGATCGAACTTTGCCAGCTGAATTAAAATTATTTAATTTAGAACAGCCTTTACAGATTATTTATCAAACGCAGAAAAATTCTTATATTTTCGATGAGAAAAATCATCAATTATTGATCAGTGATCGTCAGCCTGAAAGTTATTTAAAAGCTTTTGTGATTGCTTATGCAAAGCATAATCTACCGATCTATTTACAACACGTCAGTGTTGAAACAGGTTTAAAGTTTGGGGAATGTAGTATTCGTCAGCCGAAAACGCGTTGGGGGAGTTGTACTGCACGACATGATATTATGTTGAATAGTGCTTTGGTGCTTTGTGATCAGGTGATTACACGATATGTCTGCGTACATGAGTTAGCGCATACCCAGCATTTTGATCATAGTTCTGCATTTTGGTCTGAGGTTGAAAAGCATGATGCAAATTATAAAAACCATCGTAAAATTTTAAAAAGTGGTGTAATGCCGTGGTGGTGGTGAGATTAATTGAAATAGTTAGACTCAACTTTAGAGTGAGTAAATCAAATAAGGAACAACTATTTGAAGATAAGGCAATTCAAAAACCATGATAAAATAGCTTTGGCTGAATTATTCTTGGAAAGTCGAGTGCACAGTTGGCATTGGTTGGATTCGTCAAAATGGAGTTTAGAAGATTTTGAAAAACTCACCCAAGATGAAGTTATCTTTGTTGCAGAACAAGATCAACAATATCTAGGATTTGCCTCTATTTATCTGCAAGATAACTTTTTGCATCATCTTTTTGTCGCGCCAAATGTCCAAAATCATGGTGTAGGTGCAGAATTATTAGGTTCAGCTGAACAGTTATTTTCAGGTACAGGTTATCTCAAATGTTTAACTGAAAATTATCAGGCTTTGAACTTTTATCAAAAGCATCGTTGGAAAATTATTGATACAAGTCATTGTGAGGACGGTGACTATTATTTGATGTCAAAAGAAAAATAAAGACATTCAATCTATCCTATTCATTTAACCATGTTTTGATCAATTCAACGATTTTCTCTGGTTGTTTCAACCAAGCACTATGTTGATTGCCTTTGACGTGCTGAGTTAAATCTAAAGTTTCAATTTTAGGCTGTTTAAAATAACCACTTAAACCGAGCATAGAATTCATTGGGGCAAAATCATCACCTTGTAAGTAGATAAACAAAGCATCATTCTCAACTACTTTTTCAGCACCGATAATGTGTTTGTAATTTCCAGAAAAAACCACTTTTGACCAATCACGCATTAAAGTTTTGGTTTCACGATTTCCAAAAGCAATTTTATATCCTGCAAAATAACCATCTTTTAAAATCATGGCATTGATCACCGTAGTTGCTTTGAGAATATTGAGTTTGCCTTTGAAGTCCCAATTCTTTAAACCAATATTACCAGTCGCCACGCCGATGATTTTATTTTCATGGCTTTGTGCATAAAGTGTTGCCAAATGCCCACCCAAACTATGACCAAAAAGAATAAGGCGCAGACCATTTATTTCAATGGCTAATTGTTCAAGTTGAGGAATAAAATCATTGAGTAACTCTGCATAACCATAATCAATGCCTTTAGAAACGAGAGGTTGGTTTCGTCCACAATGCGGATAATCAGCAATCACCACATTGAACCCATTTTCAGCTAATAATGCAGTTAGCTTTTCATATTTATTGATCGAAACGCCAAGTGCAGGAAGGATGATCAAAGTGTGTTGATTTTCATGGTGTGAAAGAATATCAACAACAATAGGATATTGTCCAAAATGGATCGTTTTTTGCGTTAAGGTAGAATGTGACATGAGCTGATCCTTATTCTTTAAAAATATTCATTTGAATCATCATTGGAAGCCCTAGTTTACTCATCAATGTAGTGCGAGATTGAGAATTTCTTTTTACTTCTGCTTTTAATAGCCGTTTGAATTGAGTGTTGAAATGATGACGTGGATATTGAGCTAAAACTTCATCTTTAAATTGTGTGGAAAATAAAGCTAAATCAGTGCCAATCACATCGCATGAAGTGGCTTTTTGTAGCAATAACACTTCTTTGGATAAATGTTGATTATTTTCATCTAAATAGCCATTCATATGTAAACAGATTGCATCAGAAATATTGTCAGTTTGATCCTGCGGAAAATCATGTTTAGCACATAAGCTTTCAGATCGTAAGGTACTTTCTAAAGTAAAGCATTGACAGGAATATTGTGCTTGATGATCTGCTAGACCGACATCATGCATCAGACTAGCGATCAGTAAACTTTCTTCATCAAATTGCCAATTTTTATGTTGTGCAATCGCAACACCCCAAATATAACTGCGCCATGAATGATTGATAATGGCTTGATGCTTTGTATTATCGAGTTCGGCAATCGCTTCTTTGACTATGGTTGTATCAGGAATATGAATATCTTTGAGTTCAAATTGTTGTGTATTTTCAGGCTGTTTTGAAAATGTTTTGCTATAGCTTAATGTTGCAGGAACAATAACTTGTTTGATCAATTGTACTTTTTCTTTAAAGCTGAGTTTACCATTGCTTAAAGTCATCCATTCACGTGATCCAATCATGTTGAATTATTCCTATTTTTAGAATTAGAGCAATTACTCTAATTTATTATGCATGGAAATTTTGACAATACAAGGTCATAGAGGAATGTGATAAAAGAAAAGCATTTTTCATAAAGAGAATTTAGGCTAAAATATTGTTAATGATAATAAATATTAAGAGAAATTTTTGTTTAAGTTCGATGAGGAATTAAAGGAACTATGCACTTTAGTTATAAGGTTGTTGATTGTTCAATGGGTTGTTTTCTGGACAATATTTATTTTTCCAACTCAAGAAAAATATGTATTGATTAAGGATGGATATTATGAGCTGAAAACATATCGTGTTCCGCAGGATGTGAGTTATGAAATTGATCGAATTGAAGCTAAAAATATCACTAATCTGTCTTTGATAAAGGACTTTCAGGTTTTCTCAAGGTTTGATTGCGCTGGTATAGTCGTTGAAAGAAAAAATGTGCAAGTTTGTGATGCTTTTTTAGATAAAAATAAGCGCGTTACTCATATAGAACTTTATGAAAGACACCCAAAGGATGGGTACAAAATTGTTTATGAAATAAAAGGTTTAGAGTACGAAAATTCGAGACATGAAAAAATAAAAATTGAAGTGTCTGTTTTGCCCTATGAATCTCAGTCACATTTAAATAATGCAAAATTTAAATTCGTCATGAGTATCATTGGTAGTTCTTTTGCCTTGATATTATTCTTTTATGTATTTTATTCAACACAGTTTGCAAAAAGTATAAGAAAGGATGGTAATTTATTGATATACCTAAAAAATACAATAAAATATGTGACGCTTATTTTGATCGTTTATCAATTCATCAAAGTTTGGATGTTTTTATTTAAGAATTTATAAAATTATAATTGCATCCTACAAATTTAGAGTATCTGTATTTAAAATTATCATGAAATACACTCAAACCTAAGTAAAACAGTTTAGAAAACCAAAACTTCCTGTCATACTATGGGGCTACAAAATGGATACTTTTGAATTGAGGTAAAGCACGTGATTTCAGTAGGCATTGTCGGCGGAACGGGTTATACAGGCGTAGAATTGTTGCGTCTTTTACTACGACATCCAAATGCACAAGTGAATGTACTGACATCACGTACTGAAGATGGTCGCCGTGTAGATGATATGTTCCCAAGCTTACGTGGACATACCGAGCTTAAATATTCAGATTTAAATATCGATGAATTAAAAAAATGCGACGTGGTTTTCTTTGCAACACCGCATGGTGTGGCAATGAAACATACCGAAGAATTATTGGCTGCCAATACCAAAGTCATCGACTTAGCTGCTGATTTTCGTTTGCAAGATTTAGAACAGTTTGAAAAATGGTATGGCATGCAACACGCTTGCCCAGAGATTTTAAAAGATTCAGCTTATGGTTTGTCTGAACTGAATCGTGACAAAATTAAAAATGCTAAAGTGATTGGTAACCCAGGTTGCTATCCAACCACAGTGCAATTGGGTTTAGCACCATTATTTAAACAAGCTGCAACATTGGTTAAACCTGAAAGTATTATTATTGATGCAAAATCAGGTGTTTCAGGTGCAGGGCGTAAAGCAAGTTTAGGCATGATTTACTCTGAAAATGCTGATAATTTCAAAGCGTATGGCGTTGCAGGACATCGTCATCATCCTGAGATTGTTGAAGCACTTGAAAATATTTCAGGTCAAAAAGGTGTGTTTGACCACATCCTTTTTGTTCCGCATTTAGTGCCCATGATTCGTGGTATGTTGAGTACGATTTATATCGACTTGACAGACGAGGGTGATGCAGCAGATTTACAAAGCCTTTATGAACAATTCTATGCCAATGAAACTTTTGTTGACGTCATGCCAGCAGGCAGTTCACCAGAAACTCGCTCTGTGCGTGGTGCAAATCAGTTGCGTATCGCACTGTACAAACCGCAACCGAAAAAGTTGATTGTATTATCGGTTCAGGATAATTTAGTCAAAGGTGCGGCAGGGCAAGCTGTACAAAATATGAATTTAATGTTTGGTTTTGCTGAAGATGCTGGCTTACAAGGCATCGGATTATTACCATAAAAAACGCTTTATAACTTCACACACATTTAACTTTGCGGTTAAATGTGTGTTTTGATTCTATCATTACTTAGAGATGACGATGCAGAACACAGAAACAAACACCGCGTCAGAACCAACTCAAACGCCGAAGAAATCTTTTATGCAAGGTAATATGCCACTGATTATTGGTGGGGTGATCTTATGCGCAGGAAGTACGCTTTTAGGTTACACGGTTGGACATCGCCAAGGTTTGACAGCTGTTGGTTTTGATGCAGACGCAGAGCAATTGGTAGAAGTGGTAAAACAACAAAAAGCCACGCTGGCAAATTTAAATAAAAGTTTAAATGCAACAGTACAAGAGCGTGATGTCGCTGTATCAAACTCGAATGATTTGACTGAAGCACTGAATAAATCCGATGCGGCAAAAGCGCAAGGTGATGTCATGAGTGCGATTTATCGTGAAGTGTTAAAACAACGTGGTGGTTTGAGTCTAATGATTCAAAACATCGCAGTAAAACCTTTGCCTGAAAATGCCTATGAATATCAATTGGATTTGATTCAAGTCAGTCCAAAGCGTGCAACAGGTTCGGTTGAAATTCGTTTAATCAGTGGAACAGAAGTGTTAACAGTTCCTTTGGAAGATGCGAATTATAATTTCAGCGATTATGAGCGCCTTACAGGGCGCTGGACAATGCCGAAAGGCTTTAACCCTCAATTCATTGAAGTACGTCTAAATGGTGCTACACCAGTCATTAAACGTTTCAGTTGGTCACGTGGAAAGCCTGTCGATAGTTCAGCAGCATTTGCAGCTGAAGTACCACAAGCTGAAGCTAATTCTCAATAAATCATAAGTACTTTGAAAAATATGCGAACTAAGAAGCGTCAAATGAGTTTAAATGAAGTGAAATCATCGTTTAATGATTCAGGTTATGTAGATTGGCATTTGAGTACTCGTGTGAACAATTCAGAAGATTCAGACCATGATCAAGGTGATGTTGCAATACAGACAGCACCACCCGAAATAAAACGTCCACCGATGTATTCTGTTCTTTTATTGAACGATGATTACACACCAATGGACTTTGTTATTGAAATTTTACAACAATACTTTGCTTTGAATCTTGACCAAGCCACTCAAGTAATGTTAACAGTACATTATGAAGGAAAAGGTGAAGCTGGCGTTTATCCAAGAGACATTGCGGAAACAAAAGCCAACCAAGTAAATAACTACGCTCGATCTCAAGGTCATCCATTACTTTGTCAGATTGAGCCAAAAGAATAAGGGGGTTTCATGCTCAGTCGTCAATTAGAAGTTTCGCTCCGTTTGGCTGTTAGCATGGCTCGTCAAAAGAGACATGAGTTCCTCACAGTTGAACATTTATTATTAGCTTTACTGGATAACGATTCGGCAGTAAATGCGCTTAAAGCATGTGGTGCTGAAATCATCAGCTTGCGCAAAGAATTAGAAGAATATGTAGAGCAACATACCCCTAAATTAGGTGAGAACAGCGACCAAGCTCCTCATCCAACTGAAAGTTTTGATCGTATTTTGCAACGTGCAATTTTCCATGTTCAATCGAGCGGTGGTGATCGCACAGTTGAAGGTGCAGATGTACTTGTTGCAATGTATTCTGAACGTGATTCTTTTGCGGTTTACTTATTGAAACGTCATCAAATCAATCGTTTGACTTTGACTCAATATCTATCGCATGGTGCGCGTAAAGAAGAAATTCATGTTGAAGAAGAATCTGAAGATTTAGAAGGTGAAGCGAGCGCTTCTGCAAATGCAGGACCACTCGAACTTTATACGCTTAATCTCAACATTGAAGCGCAAAAAGGTAAGACTGATCCTTTGATTGGACGTGAAAAAGAAATTGAGCGTACTGCGCAAATTCTTTGCCGTCGTCGTAAGAATAACCCATTGCTTGTAGGTGATCCTGGTGTCGGTAAAACCTCGATTGCCGAAGGTTTAGCATGGTTGATTGTCAATGGTAAAGCACCGAAACCACTTGCGAATGCTGAAGTTTATAGCTTAGACATTGGTGCATTGGTTGCAGGTACAAAATACCGTGGTGACTTTGAAAAGCGTTTAAAACAACTTTTAAATGCGATGAAAAAGAAACCAGAAGCGATTTTATTCATTGATGAAATTCACATGATCATTGGTGCTGGCTCAAGTATGGGCAGTACCATGGATGCATCGAATTTGATTAAACCTGCATTGGCAAACGGGACTTTACGTTGCATCGGTTCAACGACTTTCCAAGAATATCGTCAAGTGTTTGAAAAAGATCATGCTTTATCTCGCCGTTTCCAAAAGATTGATGTCAATGAACCATCAATTAATGAAACCATTGATATTCTGCGTGGATTGAAAACTAAGTTCGAAGATTTCCATCATGTGAAATATGACGATGCCGCTTTAGTATCGGCAGTTGAGCTTTCAGCTAAATTTATTAACGATCGTTTCTTACCAGACAAAGCGATTGATGTGATTGATGAGGCAGGCGCACAACGTCGTTTAAAAGCTGAACAAGACGATACCGTAATTACAGTGGAAAATATTGAAGACATCGTGTCTAAGATTGCACGTATTCCGCCTAAAACTGTGTCCAAAGATGATAAGTCTGTACTTGAACACCTTGAGCGTGATCTTAAACGAGTGGTGTTTGGTCAAGATGAGGCGATTACTGCATTATCATCAGCAATTAAATTATCTCGCGCAGGTCTGAAAGCACCTGATAAACCAGTTGGTAGTTTTGTATTTGCTGGTCCAACTGGTGTGGGTAAAACTGAAGTCACTAAGCAATTGGCAAAATTGTTAGGTGTAGAGTTTGTCCGCTTTGATATGTCTGAGTATATGGAGCGTCACGCGGTTTCTCGCTTGATCGGTGCGCCTCCAGGCTATGTCGGTTATGATCAAGGTGGTCTACTCACTGATGCGATTCATAAAAATCCGCATTGTGTATTATTGCTCGATGAGATCGAAAAAGCGCATCCAGATGTGTTCAACTTGTTACTCCAAGTGATGGATCATGGTGCATTGACGGATAATAATGGGCGTAAGTCTGATTTCCGTAATGTGATCATTGTATTGACGACCAATATTGGTGCTGAAAGTATTTCTCGTACAAGTATCGGCTTCACTGAACAAGACAATAGTAACGACAACCAAGAAGCAATGAAACGTGCATTCTCACCAGAATTCCGTAACCGTTTAGATGGTGTGATTCAATTTAAAGCGCTTCCAACTTCTGTAATTGAATCTGTGATTGATAAGTTCTTAACTGAGCTACAAGCACAGTTAGACGAGAAGAAAGTAGTACTTGAAGTTGATCAAGCGGCACGTGATTGGATGGCTGAAAATGGCTATGATCGTTTGATGGGTGCTCGTCCAATGCAACGCCTGATTCAAGAGCATTTGAAGAAACCACTTGCTGAGATGATCCTATTCGGTGAACTTGCTGATCATGGTGGAAATGTTGCTGTGACTGTGAAGAAAGAGGATGGCAAAGCTGTAGGTCTTTCTTTGGAAGTTTTTGAAGATCAAACGGCTGAACCTGCTTAAGATTAATTGAAATTAAGTTGTATAAAATAACCCGTGTAAATCACGGGTTATTTATTTTACCAGTGTATTATTCATCAACTTGCTCCCAAGTTTATTGAATCAATGTTTTATGGATGGTTATGGAACTTCAATTTACTAAAATCGTTACAACGATCTTATTATTTCTAGCGACAGCTATTGCTGAAATTTTAGGTTGTTATTTTCCATACCTGATTCTCAATCAAAACAAGAGCCACTGGTTGTGGATTCCAACGGTATTGAGTTTAGCTGTATTTGTTTGGCTATTGACGCTACATCCCGCAGCTTCAGGACGAATTTACGCAGCGTATGGCGGAATTTATATTTTCACTGCCTTGATGTGGCTAAGATTTGTCGATCAGGTCAGTTTGACGCGATGGGATCTCTTGGGGGGGGGTGTTGTCGTTATTGGTGCTTTATTGATTATATTGCAGCCGAATGGTTTGGTTCGATAAATATTACTTTATGTACTAAACCATTGTTTAACTTGGCGTGCATTTTTTTCTAGATCATCAATATCTTTTGTACTTGGTTTTTTTAATTCACAATTACCTAAGCGTGACTCTATTTTTTTTGGGCATAGGTAATTCCATTCTGCATAACTAAACTGATTGGTCTTATTGTCATTAATATCATGACCGTAATGTTCAATTTGATCGTTTTCAAATCGACTGAAACTGCGGTAATGTGTTTTACAATCTTGCATATCTGTTATTACTGTTTTTAAGTTGACTAATTTTTGATTGATATAAAACAGGTTATATTCAAAGTCACCATATGCCTTACAAGTTTCATTTTCTTTGAGTTTTGCGCGGATCACATAATTTTCAAAAAATTGATGATCTAATTCAGCCGTGTATTTCTTTGCTTCGTAAACAGTTTCAATATTTGGAATGATTTTTACAAATTTTTCTGTGTAATCAAAAGTTTGTGCATTTGGAATAGTCCGAATATTTGCATTATCCATATAACCAGCATAGCGGTGATGACGTACAAAATGATAGGGCGGTTTTTGATTATCTGAAGCAATGACATCTGGAACATATTGAAATTCAGCGAAATCCTTTGAGCTTATTGTAAGTGTGCCTTGTAAGCCTCCGTATGCTGTACCTACCGAAACAGCTTGTTGTTGCCGTATATAAATATCTAAAGCATCCGTGCGACGAATCTCTAATTGATGACCAGGTAAGGAATCAGAGGATTTCTGATCAGGATTGGGTAATGAATAAGTGATAGATTCTAACTTGTATAGCCATTTGATATGCTCTGGAATTTTAAAAGAAATAGAATGTGTTTGTGGATTAATAGTTGCCTTGATTTCTTGGGTAATAACATCATTCGTTAGACAAGGGAGTCGTAAAAAACCACATCGTTCAAGTGAGCCTGTAATTCCAGGAATAACAACTGTAGATTTATAATTTGCTTGTGCGATTTGAGTTTCACTCAAAATTGCATTTTTCTTTTGTTGAGTCATCGTTCCATAAGATGAATACAGATCTAATTGAATATCTACATGATCTTGGTTATTGCTACAGCCATTGATGAGGAGTATTGCCATAAACAAAAGGAAAGTCTTTGTTTTTTTCATAGTATTTATAAAACGAATAACTTCTTATGATTAATATTATGGGTTAATCAGATCATAACACGGTAATAAAAAAAGCATCCAGTAAACTGAATGCTTTTTTAGTGGTCATCCATCCTATTGAATCGGTGGATGCTGCAATTGGGTTAACTCTTTTTTACTGAAACCTCGTGATACCAGTACCTTTTTAATCCCTTTAATCACATCCTCATCTGTTGCTTTCAACAGTGCTGCGAGAAGTTGATCATCGGATTTACAAGAGCAATCATTTTCAATACAAGCAATTTGATTTTTATGCTCGTTTTGCTGTTGATCTGCCACAAACAGCTTTTGCCAAAAACTCATAGAGCCTTTCACATATAACCTAACATAAGACGGAATATAACTGTTTTAAATATAAATACAAGATAGGGGATTTTCATGTAGTCGGATTTTACGCTGAATTTTTCGATTACAAAAAAACTTTTGAACGGTTTGGCAGAATATTAAGTTTTCAATACTTTATAACTTAATGATATATCGATAGATAATTTCTTTATCATCATACTGCACATTTTAGACAGTATGATGACTCTGAAATAATCGGAAATAAATTGTTTAAATTTTTTCCAACAACACACCTGATTCAACATGGTGTGTATACGGAAATTGGTCAAACATAGCAAATTTTGTGATTTTATGAGTTTGCAATAAGGTTTTTAAATTGTCATGTAAAGTATCAGGATTACATGAAATATAAAGAATACGATCAAAACCTTGTAGAAGCTTTAAAGTGTCATCATCAATACCAGCACGTGGTGGATCAACAAAAACAGTATCAAAGTCATAACTTTGAATATCAATTTTTGCTTCTTCTAAGCGGCGGAATTCACGTTCACCATTATAAGCTTGGGTAAATTCTTCAGCAGATAAACGTGCAACTTGAATATTTTCAATGTTATTTTGTTCAATATTCCATTGTGCTGCATAGACTGATGATTTAGCCAATTCAGTTGCGAGTACGCGATTGAATTTAAGCGATAGCGGTAGGGTGAAATTGCCATTCCCGCAGTAAAGTTCGAGTAAGTCTTTATTTGAGCCTTCAGCTGACTGACATGCCCATTCCAACATCTTTTGGCAGACTTGAGCGTTCGGTTGAGTAAAACTGCTTTCAATTTGCTTATATTGAAATTTACGCTCAAAAACTTGTAATTCTTCCACCACAAATTCATCAGACAGTACCAATTTAACCCCACGGCTACGTCCAATAATTTTAACATTCAGTTTTTCTGCAAGCTGTTTAGCAAGGGCTTCCCATTCTTCATTGAGCGGTGCACGATAAACCAATGAAACCAACATTTCGCCTTTCAGCGTTGCGAGAAAATGAACTTCAAAAAGTTTTTTAGACAGAATCGGATTGGCTTTGATTTCATCTAATAAAATCGGCATTAAAGTATTGATACTTTTGTCTGCAATCGGAAATTCATCAATGCGGACGATGCTTTTTTGTTGATTTTCATCACGTTCAAACATGGCATAGAACATATCATCTTCAGTGTGCCAAATACGGAATTCTGCACGCATACGAAAGTTTTGCTCAGGTGAAGCAAAGACTTCTAATGATGGTGGATTAAATTCTGCAAATTGAGTTTGGATTCGTTCAATTTTGGCATCAAGCTGTTGTTGATAAGATGAAGTCATAGAAGTCAGAAAAGCACTGGAATTAAGCAGTGCAGATGGTAGCAAAATTAGGGAAAAATGGACACCTGATTCCTATCAATCCAATGTAAATTATTTAAATACTTTACTAAGATTGAAATCTACGTCAGGACATTGATTAAATTCAGCAAAGTTTTGGATTTCCATATTTAACGTGTCAATAAAATGCGCTTGATCGAGTGTATGGTCTTTAAAATAATTTTGTTCTAAATGCAGGCTGATTACTTCAAAACGCTGCTGTGTTCGATGTGCTTTGCAATCAATACGGCCAACAATATGATCACCATATAAAATAGGTAGGCTGAAATAACCGTAGACTCGTTTAGCTGGAGGAACATAGCATTCTAAGCGATAGTCAAATTTAAATAGAGCATTTAATCGTTCACGATGAATCACCAAATT
Organism: Acinetobacter sp. WCHAc060033; assembly: GCF_004209125.1. Classification (NCBI taxonomy): domain Bacteria; kingdom Pseudomonadati; phylum Pseudomonadota; class Gammaproteobacteria; order Moraxellales; family Moraxellaceae; genus Acinetobacter; species Acinetobacter sp. WCHAc060033. The sequence goes on from NZ_SGSW01000019.1 coordinate 69,132, forward strand.
GTCAAAAGGTGAAAGAATTTTCACTTTTAATTCAACTGGTTTGAGATGCTCTAACGCATTCATTTGAATAAATGTGTTTTGGCTGTCTTTATTCACATAACCCAATTGATCTAAAGTGGTGATGATTCCTGCATCGAGTTGTTCATTGACAATTTTACGCATCGCTTCACGGATGTCTTTGCCTGTTTTCAAGTGGATGAGTTGCTTCCATGTAAATATGCCATGTGCTCTCATTGTCGTATCAAACAGATAGCGCGCATATTCTTCAAGTGTTGGCATGTTTAAATTCAGATTATGAGGAATGCAGTGTTCAGTTAGTTTATAGACCTTTTCCATGCCATGACGTTCAGAGATCATCAAATCGCCTTGCATGAAAAGCTGATCAATTGAACGCCGTGCCAGATTGCTATTCCACCAAGCACCCGAACTTTGCTTATTTTTTGAATCTATATGGCGCAGTCGAATACTACCTTCAGCTTTAGTGCGCGCCAGTATTTCTTTCATTAAATGTCTATCACCGTGACCAAAATAACGATGTTGACCATTGCGAATGGATTGCATGTAGGGCAATACGTAACGATAATCTCGCATCGGCAAGTATGAAGCTGCATGAAACCAATGTTCAAAAATATGCTGTTGTTGAACCAATTGGTTTAAATGATTGCTTTGTGTATTTGCTTGATAGTCTGGTACTCGATTCCACAGCACATGATGATGCGCACGCTCAATCACTGAAATGGTATCGATTTGTACATAACCAAGATGTTCAATCGCTTGGCGAGTTCCCTCTAAACCGTGGCTGAATTTCGCAGATGCAGTTAAACCTTGTTGAGATATTGCCAATTGTCGAAGCAAATCATTCATTTATTTAATCCAGAATAAGAACAAAGAGTACTTTCTTGAAAACATACTGAGTTATTTTCTATACCAATCTATTTTGATCATTTTAATTTCTTTAAAATACAGGTAATGACACCCCAAATGATAATTTGTTCTTCGCTATGTGGGTGAATGTCAGGAAAATCAGGATTCTCAGCTTTTAACCAAATATCAGGTATACCATGTTCTGATTTGGTCTGCATAAAACGCTTTACGGTAAATTCATTATTGATCAGTGCCAAAACAATATCACCATGTTCTGCTTCTAAGCTACGATCAATTAAAATTTCATCACCGACCTCAATGCCTGCATTTTTCATAGATAAAGAATTGACCTTTAATATGAATGTCGTCACAGGGTTATGAATCAAATGATCATTTAAATCAATGCGCTTTTCCATATAGTCTTGTGCAGGAGAGGGAAAACCTGCTGCAACAGACTCAAGTGGATAGGGAATTTTGATTTTACTGTGTGCCTGAATAAGACGTAGATCATACCCAGAAATACAATCATCAATCGCATATTTTGACTGAATTGACGGTGTTATTTTGTTTGATTTCAACCATGTTTTGATCTCAATCAACTGAGAGGAATTGTCTGAAATTTTATCCATGATCAATAATCTTGAAAAAGTAACATAATCAAGTTTAACAAAATAAGCCATTCATGCAAGATTCTTTGGTCGGATTTATTGTGATTGTCAAAAGCTCCGCATACAATTATCCAAAATCCAAATGATTGAGAATGCAAATGTTGCAAGATTTTGTAGAAGAGCAGAAATTAGTATGTGAAGAATTTGACTCACGCTATATCAAAGTCAATAAAACGGATTTAGTTGCCATTGCTAAACAAACACTGAACAAAGAACCGATTGTAGGTTTGCGTAAGAAACCTGATGCTGACAATGTAGCGTGGTTTATTTACGGTGGTGAGCTGGAAGAGGGCGAGGATTTCTTTGATATTGTTACTGTGAAGGAACTTGAAGACATTTTCCCAGATGCAATTCCTTATCTTTCATTAGAAGAAGGTTTCCGCTTTATGATCGATGCTGATGAATACGAAGATGTTTGGAAGGCAGATGCAATATAGTGTTCGGTCTATTGCAGTAAGGTTGAATCTTATGCGACGTAGCATTATTTTAGGGGTATGTGGCGCTGTTTTAAGTGTGCAATGTGTTGCTGAAAGTCATTCAAAGACATTAAGCCAAGCACAATTTGATCAACGTATTCAGATGTATACGGATCAAGTCAATGCAACCAAACATATTTTAGATGAAGAAAATGTAACAGTAGACGCTACGGAACAACGCAGAGCATTTTGCTCACGTTTAGAGGCTTATCAGGAAATTGCAGAACTTGCTCAGCAAAATATTGGTTTGGATACAGCGAATATGATGCTGATCATTGCCAATAATTTTTTAGATCGCCAAAAGCAAAGTATGGCGCAGTCAGGTATGACGGTGGATGTATTTTGTGCAAATCAGGCTGCAAAGTGACTTAAAGTGCATTTTTGTCTGTTAATGACATGTTTTTGGCAGAAAATGATAAGGTAAATTGAGCGAAATAAGAAATAATAAGCCCATTAAAACAATACATTGTTAGATTTTCCCTGGTCTTAGTTGTGTTTGTTTTAATCATCAATTTCTTGATTGATGACGTCCTAAACCCGCTTAATTGCGGGTTTTTTAATTGTAGTGCTCAATTTTGAAAATAAAATTTTTAATTGTTTTGGCTAAAAAATAAGAGACTTTAAAAATGGATTAATGGATAGGAATTTTGAAATTAATGAATAAAAAAAGTTAATATTTAACCTTGTCAATGAATAATATGAAAATGAGTCATCATAATCATATTAATTAAGATGTAATTTAATTTTTAAAAATAAAATATTAGAAATTTTGTAAAAATAATAATTATAATGAATGGTTAATAAATTGGAGGATTGGTGAAAAGAATTCTTTGATTTATATAATTTTATTTTCATATATTTTTTATTCATATAGTGTTGATTATTTTTAATACAAAATATTTGTTGATAAATATGTGTTTTAATTATAATATTTTAATCAATTGTGTGAAGTTAGTCACATTATTTTTAAATTTAGTCTTTGGTATTAATTAACACAATAATTGTTTGGGAAATAATAAAATGGTTTAATTAAATAAAAGCTTAAGTATTTATTAAAATAGGGCGATGGATGAAATCTTTTGAACCAACTTTAACATTAGCATTATTACAGGTTAGAGAAGCGACGATGTCATATTTTAGAACCATTTTAAATGAAATTGGTTTAACGGAACAACAATGGCGTATTATTAGTATTTTATATCAATATAATGAATTAGAAAGTAATCAGCTTGCAGATTTAGCATGTATTTTAAAACCAAGTTTAACAGGAATAATTAATCGCATGTGTGATCAAAAGCTAACAGAGAAAAGAAAGGATCATCGTGATCAGCGAATATATTTAATTAAACTTACAAATGAAGGTAAGAAGTGTTATGAAACTCAAGTTGTTAAGATGAATGAATCATATCAACACATTCAACAACAATATGGCGAAGAAAAAATGCAACAATTGTTAGTGTTACTTAAAGATTTGTGTAAGTTGAAAGTGTTAAATTAAATATAAAGAGATGATTGTAAATTATTAATTTTTGAGACTATTATTTATTATTGTATTTTAGTATCTATTTTTGAAAATATATAAAATAATTTTTTTAGCTATATTTTTGAATTTTAAATGAAAAAATTCTTATACTGAGAGGTATAAATAGAAAGGTTGACTATTATTGAATAGTCAACCTTTTTTAATTCTCAGTTTTTATTTTAAAATATATTAATCAAATAATATAGTGATTATAAATATGGTTGATTTATAATCGCTATTGGGTTTGAATTATTTATTTAATTCTAAATAGTTTTTATAATCATTTAGATTATCACGTAAAATGCGACGTAATTCTAAAACAGCTTCAGGTGTTTCTTGGATAGAGTGACCACCTTGAATGACTTTTACCGAAGATTGACCTGTTAAGTGTGAGCTGAGATAGGGAACAAAGCCATCATTCATTTTTTGAGGGTCATGGCTTTTAACTTGATTTCCCATAATCGAATGATAGATAAATTTTTGATTTGGCAAAATATCTGAAGTCAGCTTCATAAAAGATGAATTTGGGCTTAGATTACTTGCACCATTAAAAGCTAAGCCTTGATTTAAATTATGTTTATTTCCTGTTGTGGATTGATTAAATTCAATCGCATTGAAAAAATTCTGAGGAAGAACAATAATTTTTTTGGCAAAGTTGGTAAACCAGCGATCTGCATAAGGCGTTCCATGGTGTGGGCTGGCAATAAAAATCGCACGACTAAACTGGGGTAAAGAACGGAAAATAAATCGTTCTTTGATGATTGGCTCTTGGTCGAGTTTATGCTTTTGTGCAGCACTCATCAGTGGAATAGCTTGCGTTGAAATATCTTGATCACTGACCAATAAACGACTAATAATGCCTCCCATACTATGCCCAATCAACACAGCATTTTTACTTGATTCAGAATTTGGTTCTGTAGTCGCAAAAGCTTGTTTGAGTAGTGCATGGATTTGAAAACGACTTTCAAAAATAGGCATATTGGTTGAGTAGAACACCTGCCAAACCTGATAATTATCACGTAAAACCTTATCACCCATGATGTTATTGGTCAGTGCAATCCACGCTTCTGGACTGCTTGCAAGACCATGAATCATGACAATAATTTTTTTATTCGGCTGATAGGGTTCAAGCATGAATAAATGTGGCATGATCAGGTTTTGTTCACGATTCAATAGGGTTTTATAGCCCGCAGAACCTAGATTATTTTCAGAGAGCCATAAACCAAAAGGCACGGAATAATTGGCGGTAAAGGTATAAGGCTTTAAATTGACTTCAGTTGTATGGTATTGGTAAGGGTTGAGGATTTGAATTTTAAAAGGTGCGCCATTGATGATTTGTGTACCTGTAAGTTTGAAATCAAGCGGTTGAGCAACAGTGCTGACAGGTAAATATTTGGCACGATGAATATTAGGATTGGGTTGATGTGCGTAGTATTGTTCAGGATTTAATATAAATTCATTTTTCTTATTTTGTTTAGTTTCTGCTTTTACTACAACAAATTCTGAACCTAGACCTTCCTGTCTATTAATCGCATAAAAACCTGAAAAATTAAGATTATAACTCGACTTTAAACTCTCAATAGGCATATTTTTGAGTTGTGGATATTGGTCAAAATTGAGCGAATATTGTGAATTTCCAATATTAAATTGCTCAGGAAAGGTTGGTGACGGATGGAGTAAATATTGGCTGATGATCAATCGTGATAATGCATAATTATAAAATGTACGAACTTGAGATTGCCGTTGGTCAAATAGTCGTGTTTCAGCTTTTTGCGGTAATTTAAATAAATAAGCATAGCTATAACGTAAGCTTTTATCGAGCAAGTAAAGTTCTTGTTTTAAAAAATCTTGCGTATTTTTATCTAAATTTTGTTGTGGTTTAAGTGCTGATAAATGTTGATCTTGAATTTGTAAGGCTTTGGCTAAATAAATTTCACTTGCTGTGGCATAGAGATCCTCATTTTCTAAAGTTCTATTTTCCTGAATATTGGAAATACATTCATCTGCTTGGCTTAGGCAACAGTCTGAATTTTGCCCAACGATGTATAAAGAGCTGAGTGTTGCCTCACTGAGACGATGGTGGGTGAGATAGTTATCCGTTTTATTGGAAAGTGAAGTACTCAGTTGATTGACGCGAAGTTGAACCACTTGGCAAGCGGATAAGCTACTGAACAGTACAGCAAGTGTAAAAATGCGCAAAGTAGAGGAATGTGCGCTGAATTTAAAAGTTTTCGATTTAATTAAGCGAGGCATGTGAATCTACATTCCCAAAAATCGTTACAGTTGCTTTATTTTAGCTGAATGTGCGACTTAATCGAAATATTTCATGGAGAAATTCAGTTTTTATATTTAAAACGAAAAGAATGTACGCTGATCTATTACAGTATTGAGTTTTAAATAAATCATCACTATGAATGCGCATGAATGGTTTAAGTCATCGCCGTTTTATAGTGTGGAATGAATGGAAGATATACTGTAATTGATCTTCCATTCAGATCAAACATTTAAATTAATCACTTAGGAAACAGTTGTTTGAAACTCATCTACTTCAAATTTAGTCATTTAAAAGTTTATTGATGTCTTTAGGCGCACCTTGTTGGCTTTGAATTTCACCTTTGGCATCTTTCCAAATCATGGCTGGTGTTGCGTAAAAACCGTATTTATCCATCAGTTTGTTATTATTATCTATTTTTTCAGACAGATCTTTAGGCATATTTTTCAATTCAACCAATTTATTTTTGCCATTGCTTAAATTGTGTTGCTTAAACACTTCAGCAGGATTTGCACTATTTAAAATAGTTGCAGCTTGCCCTTTGCTGCTTGGACGAATGACACCAACCAAGATATGACGTAATTGGACTTTGCCCGACTCTACAAATGGACGTGCTTGCTTCCAAAAGGTGTGGCAATACGGACAATTTGGATCATTAAACACATAAATGATTTTCTTAGCATTGCTGTCACCATCTTGAATCCACGCTGATTTTTCTAGGCTTTTCCAAATTTCATCTAAGACAGCACCTTTAACATGGGTGTTAATTGCTTCTTCTGAAAGATTTTTTCCTGAAGCATCATATAAATCTCCAACGATATAATGCTTTCGATCTTTAGAAATAAAGACTGTTGAAGGGTATTCATCACGGTAACCGGTCCAACCCTCAAGACCCTCGGGGGCATCAATTTGTTGAACAAAGCGATAACCCTCTTTCTCAAGTTTGTTTTTAATTACGTCTGTATTGGCAGAAAAAACAGAACTACTCATCAATAACATGAGTGAAGAAGTGAGTAAATATAGACTCAATTTTTTTAGGTTCATCGTGAATATAGCTCCATATTTAAACCAAAAGATAAGAATTAAACTTGCTTATTTTGAAGTTAATTTTTGAATTTGTTGCTGTAACATCGCATGGCTGATTTCGCCCATATGCGAATCTACCAATTGACCCTGAGCATCGAAAAATAGGGTGCTTGGTAAACCATACATTCCAGTTTTTTGAGCAACTGTGCCGTTAGCATCAAGCAATACATTGTGTAAATCGACTTGATGAGTGAGCAGATAAGTTTGTACAGTTTTCACATCTTCATTTTGATTGATGAAAATGAATTGCACATTTGGATACTTTTGCTGTGCCTCACTTAAAATTGGCATTTCACGACGACATGGCGGACACCAACTCGCCCACAGATTGATGACGACTGGTTTGCCTAGAAATTGGGTTAACTCAACATTTTTTTGTTCAAGGTTAAGTAAATGCGCTTCAGGAAATTGTTGATATTGCATTTGAATCTGCTGATGTATAAAACGTCCGGCAGTAAAAACCACGAGAAAAATAGTCATGGCGAGGATTAAAAACTTCTTAGTTAATGCTCGATTTTTCCAATAAATCCATGCCAAAGCTGCAAAGAGTGCGCAATAAATTTGAAAGCCTTTATCCTGAATTTTAATAATATCTAAGGGATGTTCTAAATAAATACTAAAATTCAATGCAACAAAGCCGATTCGACCTGCAATCAAACCGATCAAAATTGCAGTCCAAATCGAATCATTGAACACAGCCCATTGTGTTACAGACACTTTGAAATAAGAACGTGAAAACTTGCAGACTAAAATACTGATTAAAATCGCAAGCACCAGAATCATGATGCTCCAAGGCAACATGATCGGTCCGAGGTGAATCGCTTGGGTCGTGATCATGGCGATTGATTCAATTGAGTTTTTATTTTAGCAGTTTGCTGAATGAGCTGTTTTGCATTAAATGTCCCAGTAAAACGTAAGCCACGCAGTTCCACAGCATTTGCGTTTAAAAATAACATCGTTGGTGGACCTAAAATTTCATGTTGCTTCAAAATTAGATCTTGAGATTCATTATATTCGGTCAAATCGAGTTGAATCAGGGTGAAATCTTTTAATGCGGCTTGTACTTCGACTTGTGGGAAAACTTCTTTTTCAATCGGTTGGCATGCAACGCACCAATCTGCATAGACGTCGATAATGATAGGTTTACCTATTAATTTTGCATCATTTAAAGCAGTATTGAGTTGTTCCGCTGTAGAAACTTTATTCCATGTTAAATGTTCTGTTTGACTATATTGGGTCTGATAGGCTGCATAGCTTTGTTGGATATTCCAAAATGAAGCAACAAGACTCACAACTGCAATCACTGCCAGAATGACTTTATTGAGTACTTTCTCACTGTCACGGAGGGCATTGAATAAGTAAATTGCAAGAACTAAACACAGTAACGCAAATAAAGCGCTATAGATTGTGGTCGATAGCATTGGACGAATGAAATACAATGCAACCATGAGCATAATAAAGCCAAAGCTGATTTTAATGCGATCCATCCATTTACCCGGTTTTGGCAATAAGCGAGAGCCGAAAACGCTGGCAATGAATAAGGGTAGTCCAATCCCTAAACCTAATATAAATAAATATAAACCGCCTAAAACAGCACTTTGAGATTGCGAGACAAATAACAATGCTCCTGCCAAAGGTGCACTCATACATGGTCCAACGATTAAAGCCGAAAGTGCGCCCATAACGACCGCACCTAAAATCGTGCCTGCTTTTTGATTATTCTGTAAATTGCTCAGTTTGTTGGTGATAAATTGTGGCAAATTGAGTTGATATAAACCAAATAAATTCAATGCCAAGACCACAAATAAAACTGCAAATAATGAAACAATCCAAGGGCTTTGAAACCAGCGTTGGAAACTATAACCAATTTCAGCGACCACAATACCCATGATGGCGTAGATCACTGCCATGCTAATAACAAAACTGAGTGCAATGGCAACAGCTTTGTAGCCTTTGGCATTTTTAATAATAATTCCTGAAAGAATCGGAATGAGCGGCAATGAGCAAGGTAAAAATGCCAGTAATATACCCAATCCAAAGAATACTAAAAGGTTTAAAAATAAAGAATCTTTTGATAAAAGTTTAAAAAATGATTGATCATCATTCCATTGTAATGACGTTGTGTTGTCAATATTGGTGTTTTTCTCAATTGATTGAGCAACATTCGCAGATTCATTGCTATTGGTTGCTATCACATTTGAAGTTGGGTTTTGATCTGTTGCTTCTGACGATGCAGGTGAATTGATACTATCCAATTTTACAGGTGCATCTGGGAGCTTTTTATCTTCAACTGGAGCAAGAATGGAATCATTTCTGATTGGATCTTGCTTTGCATCCTGCACCTTCACTTTATTCGATGAAGATTGCTCAAGTGAATTATTATCATTGGGCTGTCGATTTAAAAGACGATTTGCTGATGAACTATTTTGAGGAAATAAGCCATTTGCATCAGTTGAAATCGTTTTACGTTGTAATGGATAACATAAGCCATCCGCAGAACAGCCCTGATAGAGCACTTGATAATCCGCATTTGGTTTTACATTGATTTGGGTGCTGACCTGTTCGTAATGAACTTCTGTTTTACCAAAAGTAGGGTCATCTTTGATTTGACCTTTAGGTAAATGTAAAGGAACCGATTTATGCTCTAAATTGACTTTAAATTGATCGTGATATAAGTAGTAATGCGGTGCGATTGTCCATTTCAATTGCGCTTTTTGATTTGAGATAGACTCAACCGACAACTGGAAAGCTTGATCAGGAGGTAAAAAATCAGAATTGGCATGACTGATTGAACTAAGCCCCAGTAGTGTAAAACACCCTATACTGATCAATTTTTTAAACGACATAATTCCATTTCTTTACTGAATTTACTCTTATTATCCATAATTTTAGATATAGCGGGGATTATTCTCGGTTTTTCTTTGTTAACTGATGAAGCGTAGTGATAAAACGCCTAGCAGATAAAATTTATGTTATCTAAAAATCAAACAATACTTAAAATTTTGATCAGCATTGTGGTAAATCCATTTATCCATAATCTTTGCGACCCCCTCATTTGGGGAATATGTTTCAATTTTGAAAACTCATAACATTTAAAAAATAATTTTAAAGGGGATTAGAAAATGAAAAATACATTAATTAAGACGCTATTATTTACCTCTATGATCAGTTTAGTTGCATGTGGAGGCGGTGAATCTGAAGACAGTAATTCAGGTTCAAAAGGTTCTTCTGATACGACGAAAATTGAACTAGGAACTAATCAAGATATTACCAATAGTTATGATACTAAAGGGATTATTTTAGATCAGAATAATCAACCAATTAAGAATGCAAAAATTGCTATTACTTTAGATAATATTGAATATTCAACGCGTTCTAACCAATCTGGTCAATACACTTTAAAAACGCCACAAGAATACGTTTATCCAGAATATGTTTCAGGTGTTATTACTGCGGAAGGGTATAAACCTGCGGCTTTAATACTGAATTATAAAAATAAATTGTTATTGACTAATGACAATAGCAACAACCCAAAACTTTCAGTATTACAGGAAAATGATGTCATCTTCTTTAATGGTCTAACGGTTATCCATTTAGGCAATGACTCTTTTGGTGGTAGTGTTAATTCAAAATTTCAAGTCAAATCTTCAGGGGTAACTTGGAAAGATAGTTTTATTTATTCTGCTGATAAAAAGTCAAAATACAATCAAATCTGTATTTCGATGTCGGCAAAAGGTGTGCAATCGTCTACAAGTAGCGACACAATTGAATTAAGTTCTAAGTCTGGTCAAAAGGTTGTAAAAAGCCTTGTGGATAGTCCAACAACTGGCGAATATGCAAACGCACAATATTGTCTTTCATTGCAAAATTTCCAAGCTGATGAGCAAATCGAGTTAAAAGTAGCTTCAAATGATGTTTATGATGCAGATGATTTTGAAATAATTAACATTATTGGACAATATAGTCATACTTCTACAGGAACAGGAACAGGAACAGGAACAGGAACAGGAACAGGAACAGGAACAGG
>NZ_SGSW01000190.1:0-466 GCF_004209125.1 Acinetobacter sp. WCHAc060033
ATGAAGAAATTCTAAAATTAACATAATACACCTTATACAAAATGCCCTTGTAAGCCCTTAATCAAGGGCATTTTTAGTCTCTACTTAACATAAAATTTTGGTGGTGCTTCAAAAAGTATGCTGCCTTTAAATGAAGCCATTATTGATGTAAAAGAAAAGAAGGCTAAATCAAAAGCTTTAAAATGGTTTTCAAGCTTTTTTGAAAAATTACAGCTTCTTCTGAAGCTACGCCTAATTCTATGCCTTATTTTGCAATTATTGCCTTCAATACCTACAGTAAAAAATTTACCAATACTTTGCTTACCATTTTTAAAAGCAGTGATGAAACTGTCCCAATGATCACTTGCAATTCGGGTGTAGTGAATATCTAATTGTTTAAGCTTTGTCTTCAATTGTTAGACTGTAGCTAAATCTCGTTTACCCCAAACATAAGCAACAATTTCACCTGTTTCTCGATGATAGGCGT
>NZ_SGSW01000191.1:0-461 GCF_004209125.1 Acinetobacter sp. WCHAc060033
CCAAATCAAAATACAGCAATTGGCGCACCAAATGTAGATGCTGCGATCATCATTTCAGATGCGGGATGGGGTGTTTACAGGAATAGTTCTGCGACTAACTTCGACCCTACTTTGCCTGTAAATTATGGTGGTACAGGTCGAACAGATGGTAAAGCACAAGCACTCGCCACATCACGCACGGTACAGTTTTCGGGATCAGCAACAGGCTCATTTAGCTATGATGGTTCTACGAATTCTTCTTGTATTTTGACTCTTGCTAATTCTGGTGTTGTTGCAAGTACATACGGTTCAACTCTTAAGATTCCAACAATCACTGTAAATCAACAAGGTTTAATTACTGGTGTCTCTGAAAAAGAGATCACAAAAGCCAATTTAGGTTTAGACAAATTCACACAAAATCCAAATCAAAATACAGCAATTGGCGCACCAAATGTAGATGCTGCGATCATCATTACAGATGT
>NZ_SGSW01000192.1:0-438 GCF_004209125.1 Acinetobacter sp. WCHAc060033
GTATTTTAGAGCTATTTCCACCAATGCTTTTGGAAATATCTTGGTTTTTGATTCCAGCAGAATGTTGGTGTGCTCTTACGTGAGTACCATCAATGAACAGCCACTCAATATCCGCATCATTAGCTAATAATTTAAATATTTTCATTATCTTATCTTTGATAGACCAGCGATTGTACTTTTGAAATATTGAATTGGATTTACCAAATTCTTCAGGTAAATCACGCCAAGGGCAACCTGTTCTAATCCTAAAAAGAATAGCTTCTATAAAATTTCTCAAATTTGGTTTGAGATAAATATTAAAATTGCGCAAAATAGATTTTAACTTAGACCAGTGTTGATCATTCAGCATTGTACGAGGCATAGCGAGTAGTGAATTAGGTTTGGCGATTTAATTTTACTATCTCGCTATTTTTTTAAGCAACAAATGTCAACACACCC
>NZ_SGSW01000193.1:0-430 GCF_004209125.1 Acinetobacter sp. WCHAc060033
TTTGGTAGTGTTTCAAAAAGTATGCTGAAGAAAAAGCCGATTGGATTTTGATAAAATAGAGAAATGCAAATAACTCTAGCAATCAAATGTCCAACCTGCCTCAGTGATAGTATAAAGAAAAATGGTATCAAAGTAGATGGGAAACAAAACTATCAGTGCAAAGACTGTAAACGTCAGTTTATTGGTGATCATGCACTGAGCTATCTAGGATGTAAGTCAGGTATTACTCGTAAAATATTACAGTTGATGGTCAGAGGCAGCGGTATACGAGATATTGCTGAAGTTGAGCGCATCAGTATCGGTAAAGTTTTACGTACTTTAACTGAATCAACCTATGAAATTCAGCCTCAGCAAAGTCATTATGAATCTCTCGAAGTAGATGAGTTCTGGAATTTTGTTGGAAATAAAAAGAATAAACAATGGCTTATTT
>NZ_SGSW01000194.1:0-408 GCF_004209125.1 Acinetobacter sp. WCHAc060033
TAAATGAAGCTATTGAAAAATATGGTCGACCTGAAATATTTAATACAGACCAAGGCAGTCAATTTACCAGTGATGCATTTATTGATGTATTGAAATCAAATGGCATTCAAATCAGTATGGATGGTAAAGGTCGATGGGTTGATAATGTGATGGTTGAACGATTATGGCGGAGCGTTAAATATGAAGAGGTGTATCTCAAAGCTTATAGCAGTGTCACAGATGCGAAAAAGCAATTGAGTGCATATTTTGAGTTTTATAATCTGAAACGACCTCATTCGAGTCTAGACAAAATGACACCAAATGAGTTTTACTATGATCAGCTACCGCAACAAAACAAGGTGGCTTAACTAGAGCAGAATATCACTTATAAATACGCTTTTAGTTGTTCAAACAAGTGGAACCACCTCT
>NZ_SGSW01000195.1:0-403 GCF_004209125.1 Acinetobacter sp. WCHAc060033
TAGGGTCTGTTGACATTTCATAATGGTAACCAAATATGGATACATGCTAGAGCAACAGCACTTTTAAAATTTCGTTTGAGTTTATCAAATCGTGTAGCAATTCCTCGGAAATGCTTCAAACGGCAAAAGGCATTTTCAACTAAGTGTCTGATTTTATATAAATACCAATCCATATGATCATTATTTAACTTGGTATTTGATTTTCTTGGGATATTTGCTTGAGTCTTTGTTTTTTGAATCTGATCTCTTAAGGTTTCGCAGTCGTAACCTTTATCAGCACAGAGTATTTCCGTTTCAGTTAGGTCTAACTTTTCAACTAATTTGGGAGCAACTTTGACATCATGAGTTGTTCCATCTGAGATTATAAACTCAATAGGATTACCAAGAGCATCTACCGCTAAAT
>NZ_SGSW01000196.1:0-389 GCF_004209125.1 Acinetobacter sp. WCHAc060033
ATGTCACATTTGTTTAAGAAAACAAGAATGTAAGGAACACCTACTTGGCGAGAAAGAAGGATGTGTTCACGAGTTTGTGGCATAGGACCATCAGTCGCTGAACAAACAAGGATCGCACCATCCATCTGAGCAGCACCAGTGATCATGTTTTTAACATAATCGGCGTGTCCTGGGCAGTCTACGTGAGCGTAGTGACGGATTGGAGAATCGTATTCTACGTGAGAAGTATTAATTGTAATACCACGTGCTTTTTCTTCAGGTGCAGAGTCAATTGCAGCGTAGTCTTTCGCTTCGCCACCAAAAGTTTTTGCACATACAGTTGCAATCGCAGCTGTTAAAGTTGTTTTACCATGGTCGACGTGACCAATTGTACCCACGTTTACGTGTGG
>NZ_SGSW01000197.1:0-387 GCF_004209125.1 Acinetobacter sp. WCHAc060033
TATTTTTAGAAAAACTTAACTTAAATAGATAAATCTAATATATTATCTTTCTCACAATTTCATAAATATCAATTATCTAATAAGCTTTAAATCCTCTTGCTAAGTCTGTATGGTGTTTTATCAGAAAGATACTATAGAGGGTAATATGCATAGTTTTTCTGTAAAAGAATTGGATCAGTTGATTGAAAATGATCTAAAGGAAAAGAAAAAATCCAGTAAGTTATTGATTGGATATAAACTATTTAATGATCTAATGAATGACCCTAAATTTTATGCAGAAGTGACAGATTCAGCCCTGAGTGCCACAAAACGAAAATATAAGAACCTCAAGATCAAGATTACGACGGATAAATATCAACTTCATTTTGAATAAAACATAAAAAAGAG
>NZ_SGSW01000198.1:0-383 GCF_004209125.1 Acinetobacter sp. WCHAc060033
CCTGTACCGAATGTGCCTTGTACGGGATCGGTATTGTCCAAGTACTGTGTCGGGGCTGCTGGCGCTGTGGGTGCTGTACCATCAATCACTGTATTGCCTGGCTGTGAAACGTTACCCGCGGCATCTGTTGCTGTCGCTGTAACTTCATCACCGTCTTTTAAGCCTGGATTTGGCACACTCCAGTGACCATCCGCATCTGCTGTGGTGGTCACAGTCGTCGTTCCGCCTTGTCCGTCTGGATAGCTCACGCTAACCGTACTGCCTGCTTCTGCTGTACCTGTAATTGGGTCATGTGTATTGGCTGGATTCACCACGGGTGCATCTGGTGCTTGGGTGTCCACAGTCAATGTTAAGGCTGGGCTTGGATCGCTTTCATTACCCGC
>NZ_SGSW01000199.1:0-382 GCF_004209125.1 Acinetobacter sp. WCHAc060033
CTTAAGCTCACACTCGGTGCAGTCACTTGCGTATCTAAAGTGAATTTAATCTCTGTCCGATCCGAAACATTACCAGCCTTGTCGGTTTGACGTACGCTGATGCTGTTCTCACCTTCCTGAGCGATAGGTTTTGTGGTAGCCCAGCTCACACCGCCATCAGTACTGTATTCAACGGTCGCACCATCTTCAATACCCGAAACAGTGTAGTCACCCTTATTGGTGATGCCGTCTTTATTATCACTGCCACTGTCGATGTTTAAGCTCACACTCGGTGCAGTCACTTGCGTATCTAAAGTGAATTTAATCTCTGTCCGATCCGAAACATTACCAGCTTTGTCGGTTTGACGTACGCTGATGCTGTTCTCACTTTCTTGCGCAACCG